>CAZJJQ010000379.1:0-4581 GCA_964546345.1 uncultured Planctomycetales bacterium | reverse complement strand
AGTCGCTGCCGCTCGTGAAGGCCGGCATCCCCGTCTACTACCTCGTGGCCACCGCCGAGGCGTCGAGCAACCTGGCCCGCTTCGACGGGATCCGCTACGGGCACCGCGCCGAGGACGACGACCTCGAGCGCCTCTACGCACGCACCCGCGACGAGGGGTTCGGCGCCGAGGTGAAGCGGCGCATCCTGCTCGGGACGTTCGCGCTGTCGGCGGGCTACGCCGACGCGTACTACAAGCGGGCGATGTCGGTGAGCACGCGCCTGCGCGGCGACGTGGCGCGCGCGTTCGAGGCCTGCGACGTCTGGGTGTCGGCCACGAGCCCGTTCCCGGCGTTCCGCGTGGGCGAGAAGGCGGCCGACCCGCTGTCGATGTATCTGTGCGACGTGCTGACGGTGACCGCCAACCTGGCCGGCACGCCGGCGCTCAACGTGCCGGGCGGCCGCACGAGGGCGGGGCTCCCCGTCGGGCTCCAGGTGTGGGCGGCGGAGGGCCGCGACGACCTCTGCTTCGCGGTGGGCACGGCCCTGCGCGAGGCGACGGGATGGCGCCACGAGGCGCCGGACCTCGCCCGGGAGGGCGCGTCGTGAACGCTCCGGGCGCCCCGCGCGTGATCGTCGGGCTGGAGGTGCACCTCCAGCTCAACGCGAAGACGAAGGCGTTCTGCGCCTGCCCCGCCGTGTACGGCGCCCAGCCCAACGTCCACGTGTGCCCCGTGTGCCTGGGGCTTCCGGGGGCGCTGCCCGTGCTCAACGCCGGGGCGCTGCGGCTCGCGATCCGCACGGGGCTCGCGCTCGGCTGCACCATCGCGCGGCGGACGAAGTGGGACCGCAAGAACTACTTCTATCCCGACCTGCCCAAGGGCTACCAGATCAGCCAGTACGACGTGCCGCTCTGCGAGGGCGGCGCCATCGTGATCGAGGGCGACGACGGCGCGGAGAAGCGGGTGCGCATCCGGCGCGCGCACCTCGAGGAGGACACCGGCAAGTCGTTCCACGTCGCGGGGTCGAAGCAGAGCCTCATCGACCTGAACCGCTGCGGGACGACGCTGCTCGAGATCGTGTCCGAGCCCGACCTCGCCTCGGCCGAGGAGGCCGGGCGCTACCTCGACGAGCTGCGCCGCATCGTGGCCTACGTGGGGACGAGCGACGGCAACATGCAGGAGGGGAACCTCCGCTGCGAGCCGAACGTGAACCTCGTGTACGGCAACGGCGACCGCACCCCCATCGTCGAGGTCAAGAACGTCAACTCCGTGGGCAACGTCGAGCGGGCGATCCGCTTCGAGCAGGTGCGCCAGGACCGCGACTACCGGGAGAAGGGCGCCACGCTCCGCAACACCCCGCGGTCCACGCGAGGCTGGGACGACGCGAAGGGCGAGACCGTCCACCAGCGGTGGAAGGAGTCGGCCGACGACTACCGGTACTTCCCCGAGCCCGACCTCCCGCCCCTCGACGTCCCCGCCGCGTGGGTGGACGCGGAGCGCGCGACCCTGCCCGAGCTGCCCCGCGCCCGCCGCACGCGGTACGTGACGGCATTCGGGCTGTCGGCCTACGACGCGGGCGTGCTCACGGCCGAGCGGGAGGTCTCCGACTGGTACGAGGCCGCGCTCGCGGCCGGCGGCGCGCCCAAGACCGTGGCGAACCTCCTGACCGGCGAGGTCTTCGCGCGCCTCAACGAGCAGGGCCAGCCGATCGGCGCCGTGCCGTTCCCGCCGGCGCTCCTCGGCGAGCTGGCGGCGCTGCTCGACGGCAAGACCATCAACGCCCCGACGGCCAAGCAGGTGCTCGGCACGTTGTGGTCCACCGGCGAGTCGCCGAAGGCCCAGGTCGCCCGCCTCGGGCTGGCCCAGGTGTCCGACCCGGCGGCGATCCGCGCGGCCTGCGAGAAGGCCATCGAGGCGGAGCCGCGTTCGGCCGCCGACGTGCGCGCGGGCAACGACCGCGCCATCGGTCGCCTCGTGGGGGCCACCATGAAGCTGCTCGGGGGCAAGGGCGACCCTGCGCTCGTCAACGCCACCCTCAAGGCGATCCTGCGTCCGTAGGACCCTGCGGGTCGCGGCTCCCGAGGCCGCGGGGGGGATCCGGGCCGACCGGCGGGCGCCGGGAGGGAAGCGACGACCCCGGGGTGGGAGCGGGGGGGCGGCGGGGGGGGAGAGGGTGGCTCCTCCCCCCGGCGCCCCCCACCTCCGCCGACGGTGCGACACCCCGGGAGGCTCGGACCCGGGCTCCCTCGGATACCCTGACCGACCCCTCGGAGATCGCCATGCGTTGGACGTTCGCCGCGTCGGTCGTCCTGGCCCTCGGCCTGCTCGATGCCCCTCTGCGTGCGCACGCCGAAGATCCCGCGGCACCGCCCGCCGCGGCGGCCGGCGAGGGCGTCGTGTGGCACGCCTCGGTCGCGGAGGCGTTCGAGGCGGGCCTCAAGCAGAAGAAGCCCGTCTTCATCGCGATCAACGCGAACCGGGTGGACGGGGGACAGGCCGAGCCCGCGGGGAAGATGCTCCGCGAGGACGTCTACCCCGCCTACGCCATCACGGAGCGGCTGAAGGCCTTCTCGTGCGCGCTCGTCACGGCGGAGGGCAACGGCGCCGACTACGGCGAGCTGCGGCAGCGCTTCGGCATCGACGGGCAGATCGTCTCCCCGCAGCACATCCTGGCCTACAGCGACGGCTCGCTGATCGATCGCCGCGAGTACTGGTCGGTGCGGGGGACGCAGGCGTCCATCGAGGCGCTGGGGGCGATGCTCGACGGCGCGCTCGCCTCGGAGCGGGCCCGCGTCGGCGCGCCGCCGGTCCCGCCCACCGCGCCGACGGGACCGGGCATGGACCCGGCGACGCCCGGGGCCCCCGGCGATCCGGCGCAGCCGCCCATGGATCCGGCCCGCAAGGCGTGGATCGAGACGAACCTCGCCCGCATCCGACAGGCCGGGAACGACAAGGCGGGGCGCGACGCGGCCGTGCGGGAGATGGTGCGCGGCGACCAGAAGAACGACTGTCTGGAGGCGCTGTGCGCGCTGTTCGCGGAGAGCAAGAAGGAGGTCGAGATCCAGATCTCGATCGTGCGGGGCTTCGGCAAGCCCGGGCTGGAGTACGCGGTCCCCACGGTGATGAGCGCGCTGGACGACAAGAACGAGGAGCTGCGGAGCAACGCCGCGGTGACGCTCGAGTACATCGGCAGCGCGCGGGCGCTCGAGGCCCTCGGGAAGCGGCTGTCCCGGGAGAAGAACGACGAGATCTACGCCAACGTCTGCCGCGCCCTGGGCCGGTGCGGCGCCAAGACCGACGCGATCCGCAAGACGCTGGTGAAGGAGATGGGGTCGGCCAAGAGCGACAAGGCGATGGCCGGTCCCGTCATCGGGCTCGCCTACTTCGAGAAGGACGCGGACGTCGCCCGCGCGCTCGAGAAGCAGGCGAAGAAGGAGGTGCACTTCCGGCGCGCGCTCCTCCTGTGGGCCCTGTGCGAGGTGAACGATCCGAAGAGCGCGGACTTCGTGCGCAAGGAGATCATCCCGGGCGAGAAGTTCGGGCCCGCGCTCACGTACGACCACAACGTCGTGAAGGCGCTCGACGGCGACGCCGAGGCGAAGAACGGCGTCGTGGGCGGCATGGGCTACGTCGCCGGCATGATCGGCGGCATCGGCGACGCGGCCCGCAAGGGACGCGAGGGGAGCGGCTTCGAGCCCAAGGGCGAGTTCGGGGGCGGCGGGCCCGGCGGCGGGCGCGGTCCGGGCGGGGGCATGCCGCCGGGCGGCCCCGGCATGGGCGGCGGCGGGATGGGAGGGTAGGCCCCCGAGCCGACGTGGACCGCCGCCCGTCGCACCAGGAGGCCGGCCGCCCCCCAGGCTCCCCTCTCCTCGCGCACCCCCACCGGAGCCCCCCATGTTCGCAGCCGCCGACCTCCTCGAGCTGCACCGCCGCACGCACCTGGGCCTCGAGGGCCTCCTGGAGCACTGCGCCGGGTTCTCCCAGGACGAGCTCACGCGGAGCCTCGAGGGCTTCGGCGGCGCAACCATCCTCCTGGCGCTCCACCATGTCCTCGGTGCCGAGCAATACTGGGTCGGGGTGCTCGAGGGCAAGATGCTCGTGGATGAGCTCGAGACCGACCACGCCTCCATCGACGCCCTGCGCGCCTTCCGCGACCGCGTGACGGCGGCGACGCGGGCCTACCTGCTCGACGCGTCCCAGGATGAGCTCGGTACGGCCCGCGAGGTGACGACCTGGGGAGGTCGCCGCGTCACCGTGGTGCCGGCCCACGTCCTCCTCCGGACCCAGACGCACGTCTTCCACCACAAGGGCCAGGTGGCCGCCATGTGTCGGCTCCTGGGACGGCCGGTTCCTCAGGGCCTCGACTACCCCGTCGGGGGGTGAGGCGGCCCGGGTTCCGTGGGGGCGACCTCCCCAGGGAAGGCGGGGCTTCCGGCCCGAGTAGGGCCGGACGGGGGGAGGGAGGCACCCGCGGACCGGGGGGCCTAGGCTTGCGTCAGAGAGGAGTGGAGAAGGAGAGGGTCCGAGGACTGTCGGAGGGGGGGCATAGGATACGAACTATCAGCGAACTTCTGCGCTGGAGATGTCCCCATGCCCCCTCC
>CAZJJQ010000378.1:0-4594 GCA_964546345.1 uncultured Planctomycetales bacterium | reverse complement strand
GACGCGCCGAGCGCGGTGCGCGCGGCGACGAACGCCGCCAGCGTGCGCGGGAAGCCGGCGTACGGCACCAGCTGGAGCAAGGCCTCCTCGAGGAGCGCCACGTCCATGCCCCGCGAGCGCGCCGCCGCCACCTCGGAGCCCACCAGCACGGCGTCGCCCACCGCGCCCGCGGCCGCGATCACGAGAAGGGACCGGACGTCCGCCCCGAACGTGGGGGGACCCGCGACCGCGGGGTCCGGCTCGGGCTCGATCCACGAGACCGTGGCGGCCCGGGGGCCCGCACCTCGCAGATGGTCGCGGAGCGGCCCGTGGTACGGGGCCGAGAGGCGCATCACGGCGTCGGCCTCCCGCACGATCTCGATCTTCTCGATCTCCGGGCCGGGCCTCGGCATCACGCCGAAGGGAGGCGGAGGGACATCGAAGACGAACGTCCGCCAGGTGTAGAGGGGGGGGGCGCCGGGGGCCCGACGTTTGGCGCCGTCCACCACCAGGCAGAGGTCCCCCACCGTGGGGCGCCAGCCGACCTCCTCCTCCCATTCGCGCGCGAGGGCCTCGGCGAGCCCCTCGCCGGGCTCGACCGTGCCCCCGGGGAGATCCCAGAACCGCTCGGCGAGACCCTGCGCGGAGCGCGCGTTCCAGACGAGGAGCACCCGTCCCGCGGTCCGACAGAGGCCCAGCGCCACGTCGCGATGCCCGGACGGGTCGGGGAGGAACATGCGAGGAGGGTATCCGACGGCATCGACGATCCACGGCCTCCCCCCATCCGAACGGGAGCCGAACCGACCCGGATCCGGGCCTCGCCCCGCTCGCAACACCGACCGGTTTGCAGGTGCCTCTCAATCCGGGCCCCCGGTGCGGCCGATAGGGCGGTGCCCCGGGGAAGGGCACGACACCGCCTGGAGCTCGACCCGTGCTGCCCCGGAACCGCCATGCCCTCCTCGCCGCCGTCCGTGGGGTCACCCTCGGGCTCGCGTTCGCGGCGATGTACTTCGTGGGCCCCCTCGGTCTCCGCGGCTTCCACGTCCAGCTCGCCTGGGGCCTGCTCGGAGCCTTCCTCCTGGGGATGGTCGTCCCGCGCGCCTTCCAGGTGCGGCCCATGGTGCCCCTCCTCTGGCTCACGATGGACGTGGTGATCGTCGGTCTCGTGGGGGTCTACCTGCGCGTCCCCGACGCAGGGCTGCTGCCGGAGAGCGCCGCGGGCTCCCTCGCCGCCGAGGCTTCGTTGCCCTTCATCTCCGGCTTCCTGGTGGCGGTGCTCGTGGCGGTCATGGGACGCCGCCTCTACGCGGGCGCCCTGGGCCTCCTCGCCGGCGCCATGCTCCTCGTGCTCGGCGAGGCGACGGTCTCGCACGCGCCGACCACCGCCCTCGAGGAGGTCGCACGCACGGCGGCCCTGCCGCCGACGACCGAAGGGTCCGCCGCGAGCGACCCGGACCACGACGCCCGCCTGCGGCGGGAGCGGGCCGCGACCGTCGAGGCCGCGCGCTCGGTCGCGAGCGACCCGAGCGGCCCCCCCGCCTCCCGCGATCTCTACCTCTGGCTGCGCGTCCTGCTGGTGGGCCTCGCGGCCTTCGAGTGCGGCTTCATCACCTCGCGGATCGACGCGGAGGCCAGCCGGAAGCGGACCGCAGAGAGCCTCGACCGCGAGCTCCACGCCCGGGACACGATCGCCAAGGAGACGACCGCGTTCGCCGAGGCGTGCAGCACGGTCGGCTCCCTGGCCGAGCTCGGCGACGCGCTGCTGGTGCATCTGCGCCGACACTTCCCGACGACGATGCGGGGGGTGGCGCTCGAGGACTCGAGCGGCTCCATCGCGACCTGGGAGGAGGCCGGTACCCTCGATGCGACGTGGACCGAGCGGCGCCGGACGCGCATGCAGGAGGCCCTGCGCGAGGTCGGCTCCAACCTCCTGCTCGGGCGCATCGACGTGCGGGGGCTCGGCGGGCCGCCCCCCTCCGGACGCGGAGAGCGCCTCCAGACGAGCATCGCGGTCCCGGTCCACGGGGCGGGGCACGTGTCGGGCGTCCTGTTCCTCGGGGACACGCGCCGCGACACCGTCGGATCGGACCGCATCGGCGCCCTCGCCGAGCTGGCCCGCACCACGGGGGACGCCCTGCGACGGCTCGAACGCGCCCGCGACGAGCAGACCCGCCGGACCTCGATCCTCCTCGGCCAGATGCGCGAGGGCATCCTGCTCCTCGGGCCCGAGGGCGCGGTCGCGCTGCACAACCCCGCGGGCCGCGAGATGCTCCGCGCCCTGGGGGTCACCCCCACCGGCCCGTTCGCCCTCGGCGACATCGCGGCCGCGGACCTGCGCACGATCCCCGCGGGCACCGTCCGGCGCACGCACGCGACGGCGACCCTGTCCGACGGCCGTTCCCTCCGGTACGCCGTCGCGGCCATGGGCGTCGTGGACGGGGGCGCGCGGCTCGGCACCCTCGTGACGCTCACCGACGTCACGGACGAGGAGCGCGGCCGCCGCCGCCTGCTCCAGGCGGAGAAGATGTCGTTCGTCGGCCAGACGCTCGCGAGCGTGGCCCACGAGCTGAACAACCCCCTCGCGGCCATCGTCGCCTACGCCGACCTCCTCGCGGAGGCGTCGGTGCCCCCGAACGTGGCCCAGCTGCTCGACCGCATCCGCGAGCAGGCGACGCGCACCTCCCGCATCGTCAAGAACCTGCTGAGCGTGGCCCGCCGCCGCGGCCCGGAGCGCACCCGCTGCTCCCTCAACGAGATCGCGACCTCCGTCGTCGAGCTCTTCGCCTACGACGCGCGGCTCAGCAACGTGCTCATCGAGCCACGGCTCGATCCAGACCTGCCGCCCCTCCTCGTGGACCGCCACTCGATCCAGCAGATCATCGTCAACCTGGTCCAGAACGCGCTCCACTCCCTGCGCTCGCGCAAGCAGGCCGGGACCATCGAGCTCGAGACGTCGTGGTCGGCGGGCGGGGCCCGGCTCGTGGTGCGCGACGACGGCCCGGGCGTGCCGGCCGAGGCCCGCGGACGGCTCTTCGAGGCCTTCTTCACCACGAAGGGGCCCGACGAAGGCACCGGGCTCGGGCTCGCCATCAGCCGCGGCATCGCGCGCGAGCACGGGGGAGACCTCACCCTCGAGGACCGCGCCGACGGGCGGCCCGGCGCGCAGTTCAGCCTCCGCCTGCCGCTCGCCGAGCGGGACACGGTCGTCCCGGAGCCGCAGGCCCACGTGCCCGAGGGCGTCCCCGCGCACATCCTCGTGGTGGACGACGAGGCCGCCGTGCGCGAGTCGCTCGTCGCGCAGCTCTCCCGGCTCGGGGCCGGCGTGGACGCGGCGCCCGGCATCGACGAGGCCTACGCGTTCCTCGGCAAGACCGCGTACGACGTGCTGCTGGTGGACGTGCGGCTGCACGGACGCAGCGGCATCGAGATCCACCGCGACCTGCGCCAGGCCCAGTCGCCCCTCGCCGAGCGCATCGTCTTCATGACCGGGGACCTGGTCAACGACGACGTGGTGAAGGCCGTCCGCGCGACGGGCCGACCCCTCCTCGAGAAGCCCTTCTCGGGCGAGGAGCTCCGCCGCGCGCTGCTCGCCACGGCGACGGCATAGCCCCGCCCGGGCACGGGGCGGGGCCGGCGCCCCGACGCCCCGACGCCTCGGCCACCGGGCGACGCACCTCCCGCCGCCCGGCGGCCCTCCCCCGCGCCCCCCCCCATCCCGGCGGGGTCCGCCCCCCAGCGGAGGGCCGCCGGGAGTACACTCCTGCGATGGCGCGGCCCCGCCGATCCCCGCTCGCCCTCGCGGCGTTCCTCCTCCTCGTCGGCGGCTCGATCGTCGGAGGTCCGGGCTGCGCGGCGCGCGGGCGCCGTGCGGCGCACGAAGGCACGGCCGTCGCGCGGTCGGGCGCCGCCACGGGCGACCTCGTCACGCGTCCCGGGTACGCGAGCTTCGGCCCGAACGTGCGCCTCCGCGACGACACGCCGATGCTGACCCCGCTGCTCGAGGCGTCGCGTGCGGCCGACGCGCCCGCCCCCGCGTACGGCCCGCAGGGTGCGACCGGCGAGCCCGTGGGCGGGATCCCGTGGAGCGACCCGTACCCGGTGTACGCGAACGGCTGCGGTCCGTGCTACGGGGCCGGCGGGGGCTATCCCGGCTGCGGGCCCGGCACCGGCTACTACGCACCGGGCGGCGCGGTCTGGCCGGGCCTGCGCCCGCCACCGCCGCCGGAGGTCACGAGCCCGTTCGCGGCGCCCTTCCGCGCGCCCGCCGGCAGCGACGTCAGCCAGCACCGCCCGGGGCTCTCCACCGGCACCGGCGTCTACGGCCGCAGCCGCTGAGCGATGTGAAGAAGGCGCCACGGGGACGTCCGGGCTCGCCTTCGGGGCTTGCGCCGCGCGGCCTCGCAAGCCTCCGAAATCGAGCCCGATCGGTCGGGAGCGCCCCTCCCCCGCATCGGGGGGGCCGTGACGCGTTCGGCGATCTCTTCCCAGGCCCCGACCGCCGCGCCTCCCCGGCGGGCCGTCTCCCGCCGCTTCACCGCGCGTCGCGCAGCCGCGGCAGGGCGACGAGCCCCGCGAGCCCGCACGCCGCCCCGAAGCCGCCCGCCAGCAGGAACAG
>CAZJJQ010000377.1:0-4595 GCA_964546345.1 uncultured Planctomycetales bacterium | reverse complement strand
CCCGCGCGGTGGCCGCGGGCGCGCCCCTCGCCCTCGGTGCGCTCGCGTCGCTCGGCGAGGACGCCCCGGCCCTGGCGCGCCGTTGCGCGGCGGTGGACCTCGCGTCCCTCGCGGAGCCGCAGGTCCTCGAACGGGGCGGCGGGACGCCGGGGGATACGTACAGACACCTGCGCCGCCGGGGGATCCGGGCGCTGCTCGGACGGTAGCCTCTGCTGCGGGTCGCCGGCCGGCGCGGGATGTTCATTTCCCGGGACGACGGGTCGATAGGCCCTCCGGCCTTCGCCGTGCGGCGGGGGCCGGAGAGCCCGGAATCCGCTCCTGCCGCCCGACCGCCGCTCCTCCCCGTCCCCCCTCGCCGAAGCCGTCCCCGCGGCCTCGGTCGGCGCCGCCGTGGCGTTCCTCGAGGCCGTGGCGCTGTTCCTGCGGATGATCCCCCTGTATCCGCCCGGGCACGTGCGCGTCGTCTCCGCGACGGAGCGCCTGCTCGGGGTGCTGCATGCCGCCCCCGGCGCCACCGTCGTCGAGGTGACGCGCGGCGGCCTGCTCGTCCGGGGAGAGGACGCGGGCGACCTGGGCCCGGGGCCGGCGGCCTTCCGTGCGGCACTCCTCCAGACGGCGGTGTCGCGCGTGACCTTCGAGCGCGAGGCGCGCCCCGAGGCCTACGTCGCGTTCTCGCAGGCGCTGCAGCGCAACACCCGGCTCGCCGGGCACGGCCAGGTGACGTTCTCCGACCTGTGGCGCGAGGCCATCCCGGGCATCCGCGTGGAGGAGCTGCGGTTCCGTCGCGAGGGCTTCGACGGGGAGGGCCCGGACGGGTCCGAGGACGACGTCGCCGCCTCCTACGCCGAGGCGTTCGCCGCCGGTCGAGGCCTCTTCGCGGGAGGCTGGGACGACGAGGAGATCGAGGGAGGCGGCGACGGGGCAGGGACCCTCGGGGACTCCGAGCGGGTCGCCTCCTCCGTGCCCGACCTCCGGCTGGTCCTGCAATGCGACGCCGAGATCACCCGCCTCCTCGAGCGCGCCGAGCGTGCGCTGGAGGCGACGCCGAGCAGCATGCTGGGACGCCTGCCGACCGGATCCGACGCGGACTTCCTCGAGCACCTGCTGCGCCTCCTCCCGATCGAGGCCCGCACGGATCCCAGGAAGGCCCGCGAGGCGCTCCGGCGGGTCCTCGAGCGGTTCCTCGAAGGCCTCGCCGCCGAGGCGGAGGCGCCGGAGCACCGGCCCCAGGCTGCGTTGCTCATGCAGGCGCTCTGGAACGTGTTCCCCCGCCGCCGGGACGTGCCCACCGAGATCGAGCCGCCGCACACGAGTCCCCCGAGACCGGCGAAGCAGGACCCCGACGACGGCGACCTCTCCTTCCTCGACGCCCTGGGCCCCTCGCTCCTCGAGCCCGACCGCACGGTCACGCTCGCCACGGCGCAGGCGCCGGTGCTCGTGCCCGAGGACGGCATCCTCGACCTCTCGAGCCTCCTCACCCACGCGTGGCTCGCCGAGCCCGTGCCCGAGCGTCGGGACGTGCTCGCCCACCGCCTCGTGGACGCGCTCCGGGCGCGTCCCGCCGACGCCCGGCCGCCGTGCCTCCTCGCTCACATGCAGCAGGCCCTGGCCATCCCGCTGCCGTTCACGGACCTCGATCGCCTCGCGCGTCTCGCGCGCGTGGCCGAGCTCGCCGGCCTCGACCGTCTCCCGGCGCTCCACGCCTGGCTCCCCGACGACGTGGTGGTCGCCGCGTTCCCGCGCCTCCTGCGCGCGCACCTGCGCACGGGCGGCGCCGGGGGCGTCGTCCTGCGCACGGTCGGACGCGAGCAGGTGCTCGCGGCGGGGGCCGCGCTCTTCGACCCGCAGGGCGGGCTCGACGAGCCTCTCCTCGACCACGCGCTGGCCTCGCACGCCGAGGAGGCCTGGTGGCTGATCGAGGCCCTCCTCGCCTGCGACGACCCGGCGCTCGTGGCCAAGGCTCAGCGCGCCCTGCGGACGCGCGACCTGCCCTCCATCGCCGCCCTCGCGTTCCGCGCGGCGCCCGTGGCCTGGGTCTCGACCTCCTTCCTTCGGCTCCTCGCCGAGGACGGCGCCTTCGGGCGCGACTCGCACCGGCTCGACGCCGAGGCCCTCGCCCTGCTGCGCCGCTGCATCGAGGACCGCGCCCTGCCCATCGCCTCGCGCGTCTACGCCACCGCGTGCCTCTCCCCGTTCGGCAAGGACGTCGCCACGCCGATCCTCCACGACCTGCTCCGGCGCCGCTACGGCCTGCTCCCCGTCCTCCCGCGCGAGGTCCGCCGCCAGGCGGTGGTCATGCTGAAGGGCGAGGTCGCGGCGCCGCTGACCCCAGGCCAGGAGCCCGTCCCCATCGTCGAGGAGGGCGCATGAGCGACTCCTCCGTCCTGACCGCGATCGTCGAGCGCCTCCTCTTCGGCCTCGTCAACGCCCAGCTCTACGGGCCCGGCAGCGCCCGCGTCGTGGCCGCCACCGACGCCGCGGCCGCGCGCGTGGCCGCCTGGTGCGCCGAGCGAGGCGCCTCGTCCGTGCTGGTGGGCGCCGTGGACGAGCAGGTGGTCGTCGAGGGGCGCCCGCTCCTCGGCGCGAGCCTGTTCGCCAAGCGGCTCGTCCACCGCATCCGCGAACGCGGCGCCGGCGGCATCGAGCTCCAGGCCGACGTCCCCGCCTCCGCCCTGCGCGCCCTCCTCGAGGTCCTCGCGCGCCGCGGCGGCGTCACGGATCACGTCCTCGCGAACGAGGAGCTCCACGCGAAGGGCGCGTCCGGCGTCCGCTTCGTCCCGCCGTTCGCGGTCGGGAGCGCGTCCCTCGACCACGCCCCGTGGGGCGAGGAGACCACCGGGATCCGCGGCGGGGGCGCGGGGGGCCACAGCGAGATGGACCTCGGGGTCGGGGCCGGCGTCGGCTGCGGCGACGACCTCGGGCTCCTCGTGGAGGGCGGGGGAGGCGGCGGTGGGCACGGGCACGGTCACGGTCCTTCCAGGGAGGAGGGGGGCGCCGGGGGCACGTTCACCCTCGACCAGCCCATGCCCCGCCTGGTGCAGGAGGCGGGCCGCCTGGTGGCCCTCCACCAGACCACGGTGGACCAGCTCCAGGAGCTGACGATCTCCGCCTGCCAGGGCAAGGAGATCTCCGTCGGCGAGGTCGGGGACACGGTCGAGCGCATGCTCGCGGGCCTCGCCCACGACGCCGGCTACCTCCACGGGCTGGCGCAGTACCCCGAGCACGACTTCTTCACCTTCGGGCACTCCATCCGGGTCGCGCTCCTCGCGCTCGACGTCGCCCGCCACTCGACGTCCGACCACGCCCTCCTCGCGCGCATCGGCACCGCCGCCCTCCTCCACGACGTCGGGAAGGCGCTCGTCTCCTGGGACGTGCTCCACAAGCGTGGCGGCCTGACGCGCACCGAACGCGAGGAGATGCAGAAGCACCCCGTGCTCGGGGCGGGGATCCTCCTCGGCCTGAAGGACCCCGACCCGCTCGCCGTGGCCGCCGCCTACGGTCACCACCGCCACGGGAACGACCGCGGCTATCCCATGAGCTGCGGCGAGATGCATCAGGGCGTCGTCACGCGCCTGGTGAAGATCTGCGACGTGTACGAGGCCCTGACGGCCGCCCGACCGTACAAGCCCGCGATGACGCCCGTGAAGGCGCTGCGCACCATGACGCAGATGAAGGACACCTTCGACGCCGACCTCCTCGGCCACTTCATCCGGACGATCGGCATCCACCCCGGGGGCACCTGGGTCCGGCTCGACGACGGACGTTCGGCCCGCGTCGTGCGCCAGTCCGACGACCTGCACCGTCCGGTGGTCGAGCTGGCGACGTTCGCGGACGGCTCCCCGATCCCGCCCGGCGAGCGCCGGCCCTACGACCTCACCGCGCCGGAGCCGGGTGGGCCCACCTACGTGCGGGCCCAGCAGGCGCCCGTCGCGAACGCCGCCGTCTGACGCGGCGCCGTCCCGGCGGGGCCCGCGGCCGCCGCGGCGTAGGGGCCGTCCCCTTCGGCCGCCCGGGACGCCGTTGCGCGACCCTCCCCGTACGACGTACCGTCGGGGGATGGCCCCCCCGCGCCCCCCCCGTTCCCGGACCCGATCGCTTCCCTGCGTCGCCGTCGCCCTCCTCGTCGCGGGCGCGATCCTCGCCGCGCGCCCGGCGTCCGCGGACTTCGACGCGGCGAAGAAGCAGTTCCAGGACGGCCTCGCGCAGACGGAGTGGAAGGCGCGCCGCGCGGGCTACCAGGCGCTGCTCGACTACGACGGCGGCCCCGCGGCCCAGGCGATCCTCTCGGCGCTCGGGGCCGAGACGAACGCGGCGGTCGAGGCCGCCGCGGTGGACGGCCTCGGCCGCATGCGCTCGAAGGAGGCGACGGCCGCGCTGATCGCTTCGGTGTCGAAGGGGAAGGCGAAGGAGCGGCTGCTCGCGACCGTCGCGCTCGGCCGGCACGTCACGCCCGAGGCCGACGCCGCGCTGATCGCCGCGCTGGCCGGCAAGGACGCGATCCTCGCGGCGCAGGCCGCGCTCTCCCTCGGGACGCCCGGGCGCGTGGGGGCGGGGCCGGCCCTGCTCGCGGCCCTCGCGCACGAGGCGCCGCAGGT
>CAZJJQ010000376.1:1419-4599 GCA_964546345.1 uncultured Planctomycetales bacterium | reverse complement strand
GGCTCCTGCTCTGCGGGCGCGGCTTCGGCAAGACGCGCACGGGGGCGGAGTGGGTGCAGGAGCGGGCGAAGGCGCAGCCCGGATCGCACGGGGCGCTTGTCGCCGCGACGTTCCCGGACGCGCAGAAGGTCATGCTCTCGTTCGGCCTCGAGGGGCAACCCGACGCATCCGGCCTGCTCGCCGTCGCCGCCCCGGACTTCCGCCCACGCTACGAGATCAGCCGCAACCGCCTCGTGTGGCCGAACGGCACCGTGGCGGACCTCTACACCGCCGAGGAGCCCGGACGCCTACGCGGGCCTCAACATCATTGGGCGTGGGTGGACGAGATCGCCGCGTGGGAGAAGGAGGCGGCGGCCTGGGATCAGCTCCTCTTCGGCCTGCGCCTCGGGGACCAGCCGCAGGCGGTGATCACGACGACGCCCCGCCCGATCCCGATCGTGCGCGACCTCCTGAAGAACCCGCGGTGCGTCGTCACCCGCGGCGGCACGCGGGACAACGCCGCGAACCTCTCGCCGGCCTTCTTTGCGGAGATCGTCGCGAAGTACGAGGGCACGCGCCTCGGGCGTCAGGAGCTTGACGGCGAGGTGTTGGAGGATGTCGAGGGAGCCCTGTGGACGTGGGGCATGATCGAGGCGTGCCGCCGGCCGGAGCCGCCGAAGCTGCGCCGCGTGGTCGTCGCGATCGATCCGGCGGTGAGCAACACGGAGGGGAGCGACGAGACGGGGATCGTCGTCGTCGGGGTGGGCGACTGCATGTGCAAGGGCGGTCCCCGGCCGGAGCTTCACGGGTTCGTGCTCGAAGACCTGTCCGGCAAGTACACCCCGGACGGGTGGGCGCGCGCCGCCGTGGGGGCCTACCGCCGGCATCGGGCCGATCGCGTCGTCGCCGAGGTGAACAACGGCGGGGATCTCGTCGAGGCGAACCTGCGGACGGTCGATCGGAACATCCCCTACACCGCCGTGCGGGCCTCGCGCGGGAAGCGCACGCGCGCGGAGCCGATCGCGGCGCTCTACGAGCAGGGGAAGGTCCACCACGTCGAGCCCTTCCCGAAGCTCGAAACGCAGCTCTGCGAGTGGGATCCGATGGGCGACGCCGCGAGCCCCGACCGCCTTGACGCGCTCGTGTGGGGCGCGACGGAGGTGATGCTGGTCGGAGAGGAATCGACCGCAGCGAAGTGGGTGCGCGGCTATCAGCGTTGACACGGGCCGCGCGGTGTGACATATCAGAGTGCGGAGGTGTCACGCATGAGCGCGCACGATCGAGCTTTCCCGACCGCCGGCAAGGGCAACCTGTACAGCGATGCGCCGGAGTCGTTCACGATCGCCGGCCCCGGCCACCCGTACCACGACCCGACCTCGCCGACGGTCGCGCCCGCATGGCTCGTCGCGTCGCTGGAGGAGCACGGACAGATCGACCCGATCTCCGTCGTCGTCGAGGGAGATGTGCGGTACGTGCTCCGCGGGCGCTCGCGCGTCCTCGCCGCCTGCGCGATCAACAAGAACCGCCGCCGGAAGAAATTGCCGGAGATGGTCCTGCGGTACGTCCTTGTCGATAAGCGGACGACGACGGAGGAACAACGCCAGCGCTCGATCGACGCGGAGAACGTCGACCGCCGGCACCTTACCCCGATCGCCATCGCGCAGTACGTCGCCGCCGACGCCGCGAAGGGCTACCCGGCGAGCTACACCGCGCAGCGCCTCGCCGCCGCTGGCGTGGTGGTGGACGATCTGCCGGCCTACGCGGCGATCAACGCCGTCGCGCCGGAGACGCGCGAGGCGATCCGCGACGGCCGCATCCCGTGGCGCGCGGCGCAGGCGTGGGAAGGGCTGTCACGCGAGGAGCAGGCGCAGCGCCTCGCCGCGCTTCCCGTCGGCCCCGTGTCGCTGCGGCGGGCGAAGGAGGCCGCGAAGAAGGAGCGAGGGGCGCGTGCCGAGGTGCTCCGCCTTCCCTCGCTGCCGACGTTCGCGGCCATGCGCGCGGTCGTCGGCGGAAGCTCCGCGCCCGTGCGCGACCTTCTCGACGCGCTGGCGGGCGAGTGGGGGCCTCTGGAGAAGAGCGCGCCGGACCTCGCCGCAGCGATGCAGGCGGCCCGCGCGAAGGCCAGCAAGCCGGGGCGCAAGGCGCCATGATCGCCCGCCTCAACATGCTCACCCCGACGCGCCCGCAGACCCGGGGCGAGTGCGCGAACGGCCCGCGCCCGTGTCCCTGGGTGTCCTGTCGCTATCACCTGCTGCTCACCGTCATGGGCGGCGGCGCGCTGCGGCTGGACCACGGGCACGACGACCCGGGACAGCTCGCGGAGTCGTGCGCCCTCGACGTGGCGGACCGCGGGGGCATCACACTGGAGGAGGTGGGCGAGATCCTGAGCCTCACGCGCGAGCGCATCCGGCAGATCGAGCGGGGCGGGCTGGTGAGGCTGCGCCGCTCCGGGGCGCTGGCGGATGCGACGTGGATCGGGTGGACGAGGTGAGCGCGCGCCTCCTCGCCGACGCGAACGGCGCCAGCGTCTACCACGCGACGTGGCGCGACCTCCTGCCCGTCGTCGCTGCGGCGGGCGGGTGTGATGCCATCATCACGGACACGCCGTACTCGGAGCGCACGCACGGAGGGCACGACGACGGCACCGACAGCGCAAATCGGCTGGTACACCGCGGCAAGATTCGCGGGCGCGAGCAGACGCCGCAGGACGTGGCGAAGTGCATCCGTCGCCCGATCAACTACGGCGCCTGGAAGCCCCGCGACGTGCGGGAGTTTGTCGCCGCGTGGGCGCCGCTGAATCGGGGATGGTGGGTGAGCGTCACGGATCACATTCTCGCCCCCGCATGGGAGCACGCCTTCCGCCGCGCCGGGCTCTACACGTTCTCCCCGCTGTCCTACGTGGCGCCCGGGTCGCGCATTCGGCTATCTGGCGACGGTCCTACGCAGTGGGCGAACATGGTGGTTGTGGCCCGCCCGCGGTCCCGGGAGTTTGCGCAATGGGGCGCCCTCGACGGCGCGTACATCCTCCCTCCGGGGCATGGCGGACCGCTGCCCGTCGTCGGCGGCAAGCCCCGATGGCTCATGGAACGGCTCGTCGAGGACTACAGCCGCCCCGGCGATCTCGTCGTCGATCCGTGCTGCGGCGCCGGCACGACCGCAGCCGCCGCGATCCGCACCGGACGCCGCGCCATCGTCGGCGAC
>CAZJJQ010000376.1:0-1319 GCA_964546345.1 uncultured Planctomycetales bacterium | reverse complement strand
ACGGGCGCGATGAAGGGCGTCGAGCAGGCGGAGGAGCTCTTGCGCCAGCTCCGCGACCTCGGCGCGCGCGGCGCCGTCGAGCAGGCGCTGTGCTACGTGCGCGCCTACGGGGGCGCCGTCGTCCTCCCGGTGATCGCGGGGCCAGCGAACGCGAACGCGAACGCGGACGCCGGCTATCACGACGCGGGACGCACCGACGGCTTCCACGCGGACGGCGTCGGCTTCGTGGCGAACGACGACCCGCGCAACCTCACCGCGCCCCTCGACGAGACGATGATTGGGGAAGTGACGGGCCTGAACGTCTTCGCGGGCGGCTTCGACGGGGAGGCGGTCGCGTGGCGCTACTACTCCGACCCACTGAGCCCGCGCTACGGGGAGCCGGAGATCTACCAGATCCGAAACATCGGCGTCCCGATGGTGCCGCTCCCGGCGCCCGGCGAGCAGCCTCCGGCGATGCCGCGCGCGCTTCCGACGCCGACGGTGCTCGCGTGGGTGCACGAGTCGCGGCTTCTCGTGTTTCCCGGGCGCACCACCAGCGCGCGCCAGCGGGCCGCGAATCGGGGATGGGCCGACAGCGTGTTCGTGCGCGTCGACAAGGTGCTGCGCGACTACGGCATGACCTGGGACGCGCTCGCGATCCTCCTGACGGAGTGGTCGCAGGGCGTCCTCAAGGTCAAGGGCCTTGCCGACATCATGAGCGCGCCCGACGACGCCGACGGGAAGATCGGCGCGCAGGCGATCACGGCGCGCGCTCTCGGCTTGCAGATGGCGCAGTCGATCGCCCGCACGCGCATCATCGACGCCGACGAGGAGTACAGCCGCGAGACGATCAGTTTCTCCGGCATCCCCGAGATGATGCGGGAGTTCGCGCTGCAGGTGGCGGCGGCCGCCGACGAACCCGTGTCGCTGCTGTTCGGGCAAGTCGAGGGCGGGAGCCTCGGCAACGCCGGTACGTCCGACCGGCAGAACTTCCAGGACGAGATCCGCGCGCGACAGGAGCGCGACGTGCGGCGCCCGCTCGAGAAGCTCCTGCGCCTGCTCATGCTCGCGGGCACGTCCCCGACCGGCGGCGCGGTCCCGGCGAAGTGGGCGCTGGAGTTCGCGCCGCTGGTGCAGCCCACGGCGAAGGAAGAGGCGGAGCGCCGCTTCCTCGTGGCGCAGACCGACTGGGGGAACATCGATCGCGGGGTGCAGTCGGCGGCGGAGACGGCCGCGTCGAGGTATGGCGGCGCGCGCTACAGCCCCGAGACGGTGATCGACGTGGAGGCGCGGCGGAAGATGGCGGCGGTGCAGCCGGCGCCCGCGCTCCCGGCGAAGGG
>CAZJJQ010000375.1:0-4608 GCA_964546345.1 uncultured Planctomycetales bacterium | reverse complement strand
CGCAGCGCCGCCTCCGCCGCCGACGCACGCATCGGGCCCGGGCTCGCGCTGGCCGTTCGCGCCGCCCACCGAGGCCGAGCGGGCCGCGATGCAGGAGATGCCTCCCGCCGATCTGCGGGAGGCCGTGATCGACGTCCTGCTCACCTGCTACGACCCCGAGATCCCGGTCAACATCTACGACCTCGGGCTCATCTACGGCATCGACGTGGGCCCCGACAAGGCCGTGACGATCCAGATGACGCTCACGTCGCCCGCGTGCCCGGTCGCCGGCTCGTTGCCCCCCGAGGTGGAGCAGAAGGTCCGCGCCATCCCCGGCGTCGGTCCCGTGAAGGTGGACCTCGTCTGGGAGCCGCCGTGGGGCAAGCACCTCCTCTCGGAGGCGGCGCGACTCCAGCTGGGGATGGACGGGTACTGACGTCGCCGCTCGAGGAAGGGGACCCGCGGGGCCGCGCCCTCCGCCCCGACGGGTGCCGGTCGAGCGCTCGGCACCTTCGGCGGCCTCGTCGGTCAGGAACGGGTCGGGCTGGGAATCCTGGGGGCGCCGGGGCCCGCCAGGGGGGCCCGAGTCAGCGGTAGAGGGCGAGACCGCTGGACGCCACGGCCCCGAGCGCGGCGACGGTGTCGCCCGACACCGCGGTGGCGACCCCGAACGATCGTCCCGCCCCGTTGCTCGGCGCCTTGACGTATGCGGCTTGAGCCCAGGTCGTGCCGGTGCGCGCGAAGACGTAGGCGGCGCCGGTCCTCGACACGCTGTCGTCGCTCTGGTCGCCGTCGAGGCCCGTGGCGGCGCTGCTCTCGAACTGGGCCCCCACCACGATCACGTCGCGCGAGATCCCCACGCTGACGCCGAAGCCGTCGTTGGACCCGGTGTTCGAAGCCTTCAGGTAGGCCTGCTGGCTCCACGCGGTGCCGCTGCGCACGAAGACGTACGCCGCCCCGCTGCCGGGGCGATTCGTGTTGTCCGCGGTGCCATCGACGCCCGTGACGTCGCTGTCCTCGTCGAGGGCGCCGACGACCACGGTGTCGCCGGAGACGGCGACGCTGCACCCGAAGCCGTCGCCGGCCTGGGTGTTCCAGGCCTTGAGGTAGGCCTGCTGGCTCCAGGTGGTGCCGTCGCGCACGAAGACGTAGGCCGCGCCGGACTGGGCGGCGCCGCCGTCGTTCTGACTTCCGTTCACCCCCTTGGCGCCGTTGCTCTCCCACCAGGCGCCCACCACCACCGTGTCGCCGGCGATCGAAACGGCATAGCCGAAGCCGAAGCTGACCTGCGCGTTCGAGGGCTTGAGGTAGGCCTCCTGGCTCCAGGTCGTGCCGCTCCGCACGAAGACGTACGCGGCACCCCGGTTCCCCGAGCTGCCGTCGCCCTGGTCGCCGTTCACGCCGGAGGCCTCGCTGTCCTCCCAGTACGCGCCGACCACCGCGGTGTCCCCCGAGACGGCGACGGCGTGGCCGAACCAGTCGCCGGCCCCCGTGTTGGACGCCTTCAGGTAGGCCTGCTGGCTCCACGTGGTGCCGTTGCGCACGAAGACGTAGGCCGCGCCGCTGTCCTTCGCGCCCTCGTCCGACTCGTCGCCTCCGACGCCGGTCGCCCCGCTGTCCTCTCGGCTCGCGCCCACGAGGAGCGTGTCCCCCGAGAGGGAGACGCTGCGGCCGAACCAGTCGCCGCCGCCCGCGTTGGAGGCCGTGAGCTTCGCCTGCTGGATCCAGGTCGCGCCGACGCGCACGTAGACGTACACCCAGCCGGGGTGGGAGCCGGTGCCGTCGCCGAGCAGGTCGCTGACCGCGAGCGTGTCCCCGTCGAGGGCGACGCGCGTGCCCGCATAGTTGGAGAGCCCCTCGGCCGCCGTGCCGGTGAGGAAGGCCTCCTGCGCCGCGAGGGCCCGCCGCACCACGAGGGTGTAGCTCGCCTGCGAGCCGTCGCGGGCCGTCACGGTCACGGTGACGGGGTTGACGCCCGGGGCCAAGGAGATCTCCGCCGACGGCACGCCCGAGACGGTCTCCGCGCCGTCGATGCTCAGGCTCGCGCCCGGGTCGGCCGTCGCGGCGGTGACCGTGGTGCCGGCCGCCGCGATGCCCCCCTCCACGACGTAGGCGTAGGTCTCCTCCGAGAAGGCGGGCACCAGGTCTCCCGCGGACGCCGTGACCCCCGTGAGGGACGTGCTCGTGCGGTCGATGGCGATCGTGTACGTGCGGGTCGCCAGGTCGCCCGCGGCCCGGACGACCACCGTCACCTGGCTGGCTCCGAAGGCGAGCGGCAGCGGTGCCGACTCGACCCCCGAGTCCACGACGACCCCGTTCACCTGGATCGTCGCGTTCGGGGCCTCCGCGGTCGGGGTGACCCGCACGGTCGGGCCGAGCACGGTCGGGCCCATGCCGTACGCGGTGAGGGCCGGGTCGAAGGCGGGCGTGAAGCTCCCCTGCGAGATCGTCAGGCTGGAGAGCGCCGGGCTCGTCCGGATGAGCTTGAGGGTGTAGATCGCGACCGTGAGGCCGTCGCCGGCGGTCACGAGCACCGACACGACCGTGTCGCCCATCCCGAGCGTGAGGGCGGCGGAGGGCTGGCCGGAAGGCACCGCGACGCCGTTCACCGTGACCGTGGCCCGAGGGTCGAGCACGGTCGGGGTGACCGTGGCCGTCTCGGTCCCGAGCAGGGGGCCGACGACGTAGCTCGGATCCGCCCCGAAGCGGGGGAAGAGGGGCCCCGCCGTGGTCGTCAGGTCCGACAGCTCGGCGCTCGTGCGGTCGAGGGCCACCGTGTACGTCCGGCGGGTAACTCCATCGGGGGCCGTCACGACGATCGAGAGGGACGAGGGCCCCACGGGCAGGGGGATCGGGGGCGAGAGCTCCCCGGAGGTTACCGCCGCGCCCTGCACCGAGATCGTGGCGCCCTCCGCCCGCGCCGTGGCCGTCCATCGGAGCTCCGGTGTCGCCACGAGCCCCAGGGTGTACGAAGTCGCCCCGGGGTCGAACTCCGGCGAGAGCGCTCCGACGGAGGGCACGAGGGCGAGCAGCGCCGCGTCCGTGCTCGCGGCGTCTCCCCCCGCCGCGCCTCCCCCGCAGCCGCTCGTACCCGCGAGCAGGACGAGGAACACCGACGCCACCGCGAGCCGACGCGCGCCGAGATGCATGACGTCCTCCTCCGGCATGACCCCACCCGCCCCCGACCCCGCCCCGGCGACACCCGACCGCGCAGCCATGGGCCGAGCATCGGGGCGGGCGCATCCGCCCACGGATGCGACCATCCTACGCGGACCTTCCACCGGCGACAGCCCCCCCTTCGTGCCGCCGGACGACCCCTCGGGGATCACTCCCCCCGGTCGCCCTGGTGGGCTGTCGCGCTACCCCCCTCAGGATGGCTCGCGGCGATGACGGGGGCACCGCAGGCCTCGCACCGGACCGCATCACCGTGGGGGTGCTTCAGGAGGAGCGCGGATCCACCCTCCTCGCAGCCGTGCAGGTAGGTGCCTGCCGGGGGATCCAGCCTCGTCCCGGGCCCCGACTCCAGGCGCCGGCAGACGGTGAGCAGCAGCAACGACGTGAGCCAGACCACCAGGCCGAGGGGTAGAGCCGGCGCGAGGACCGGATGGCCATGCACGGGCACCCACATTGCGAGCATCAGCAGAGGGCCCCAGAGCCCCAGCGCGACGAACACGACGGCGCGAAGCCATCCGAGACGCGGCGGCGACCCGGTCGGGCCCAGGAGTCCGGCGTGCACGCCCCCCACCGCGAGCGTGAGGAACGTCACCGCAAGGGCGAGCGGCCAGGACGAGTCGGTCTCCCACCAGCAGGCCAGGAGCCAGGCCGGAGCCGCGAGGCCTGCGCACGTCGCCCCGAGACGCGCCACGACGGAGCCGGGGTGCAGCGCAAGGACGTGCAGGGAGCGGAGGAGAAGCCACGAGCCGCATGCGAGCCCCAGGACCGACTGCAAGACCCGCGTCTCCAGGGACGTCAGGTGGCCGCGAACCACGTTCACGCCGAGCAGGGCACCACAGGCGGCGATGGACGCGAGCAGGACGGGGAAGAGCACGCGGACGCGCGCCGAGCGCGGACGCCCCGCGGCGCGCCCGGGCAGCAGGGCGGACACGAGCGCGACGACGAGGACGAGCAGGAGCATCAGGCCCACCACCTCGCCCGCGTCGGGCCGCAGGTCGGAGAGCGGGGGCCGCGGGCTCGCGCACCCGGCGAGGAGCATCCCCAGGAGGAGCATCAGGACCCGGACCATGCGCAGAGCATACGGGACGTTGCTCGGGAGGATCCGGCGGCGGGCTCCCGGCCGGACGCCGGCACGACGACCGCCCCGCGGCCCGCCCCCCCACGCCGACCGTGTCGAGGCGGTTCAGTTTTGCTGCGTGCCCCCGGGTAGCGCTCCGTAGGGTGGCCGCGCCCCATGCCGCTCCTCTCCCTCGCCCACGTGTCGATGCACTTCGGGGGGCCCCTGCTCCTCGACGACGTCTCGCTGGACGTCGAAGCCGGGGCGAAGGTCGGCGTCGTGGGGCAGAACGGCGCGGGGAAGAGCACGATCCTCAAGCTGATGCTCGGCCTCCACGAGCCGACGTCGGGGCAGGTGTTCCGCCAGCGCGGGGTCCGCGTGGGCTACCAGGCGCAGGA
>CAZJJQ010000374.1:0-4613 GCA_964546345.1 uncultured Planctomycetales bacterium | reverse complement strand
ACGTGGCGGATGGGCTTGGCGACGTCCATGGGGGGGCGGGCTACTCCTCCTTCATCCGGTCGATCACGTCCTCGTAGGTCTCCTCGCCGGGCGACGTCCCGCCCTGCGAGGCGCCGCGGGCGCCCGGCGGCACCGCGCCGCTGCGCAGGCTCCCCATGGAGGCCTCGCCGCGATGGTGGTCGGTCAGCTTCTGCTTGTGCTTCCGCAGCTGGCTCGAGAGCTTCTCCTCGACGAGGTCGAGCGCGGCGTACATGTCGGGCGACTGGGCCTTGGCGACGAACGGCGCATGGCCTCCCGCCGCGGCGACCACCTCCACCGCGTGGGCGTCGGGGCCGACCTCCATGGTCACCTCGACCTTCGTGAGCCGCCCGAAGATCTTCTCGACCTTCTCGATCTTCTCGCGGGCGTACTCCTTCATGGCCTCGGTCACGCCGACGTGTCGACCGGTGATCAGGACTCGCACGGTTCGGTCCTCTCTCCGCGAGGGGCGGTGGCTGGGTCTGTCTGCCCGGATTCTAGGGCCGCTGCGAGGGAGGGGTCAACGAACGCCGGATGCGCCTCCGAGGCGGTGCCCGCGGCGACGAGCGTCAGCCCGTGCGCGGGGGCGGCGGGGCCCGCCCGCCTCCGGTCGCGGGAGGCGAGGAGCGCGGCGACCGTCTCGGGCGCGCGGACCCCGCGACCGACCTCGAGGAGGGTCCCCGCCACGGCCCTCACCATGCCGTACAGGAACCCGTCCGCCACCAGGTCGAGGTGGAGGAGGTCGTCCTCCGTGACGAGGCGGGCTCCGACGATCGTGCGGACCGTGCTCTTGCGCGGAGACCCGCTCGATTGGAACGCCGCGAAGTCGTGTCGGCCCCGCACGGCGGACAGGGCGCGTTCCATGGCGGCGACGTCGAGCGCCGCGCCGACGCGGCATGCCGTGCGCCTCAGGTGCACGCGCCGACGAGGGCTGCGGAGCCAGGTGTAGCGATACCACTTCCATCGGGCGTGGATCCGGGCGTGGAAGCCCGGAGCCTCCTCCTGCAGCGACACCACCCCCACGTCCTCGGGGAGGACGGCGTCGAGGGCGCGTTCGAGGGCCGCGACGCGCAGGCCCGTCGCCGCGGAGAACGAGGCGAGGAGGCCGCGGGCGTGCACCCCCGCGTCGGTGCGTCCCGAGCCGACGACCGCGACCGGCGCGCCGAGGATCCTCGCGAGCGCCTCCTCGACGACGGCCTGCACGGTCCGGTCCTCGGGCTGACGCTGCCAACCCGAGAAGCCCGCGCCGTCGAACTCGAGCACCAGCCGGAAGGTCCGGGACGGGGCCGGCTCCACCGCTCAGCCCGACCAGACGCGACGCTGGCGGCTGGACGGGATCTTGAGCGCCTTGCGGTACTTCGTGACCGTCCGGCGGGCGATCACGAGGCCCGACTCCTGCGAGAGCCTGGCCGCGACCTCGTCGTCGGAGAGCGGGCTCGCCGCGTCCTCCGCGGCGATGATCTGCTTGACGCGCTCCTTGATGCTGACCCTCGACTCCACGCCGCCGTCGTCGTTCTCGGTGCCGCCCGTGAAGAAGAACTTCAGGGGGACGATGCCGCGATGGGTCTGCACGTACTTGTCGCTGATGGCGCGGGAGACCGTGGACACGTGGATGCCCAGCGCGTCGGCCACCTCCTGCATCTTGAGCGGCCGGAGGTGGCTGACCCCGAAGTCGAGGTAGTCGCGCTGACGGCGCACGATCTCGCTCGCGACGCGCTCCAGCGTGCTCTCGCGCTGGGCGATGGCCTCGATGAGCCACTTGGCCGCGTCCACCTTGCGCTTCACGTACTCCTTGAGCTTCGGATCGCCCTTCGCGTCGAGGAGCAGCTGCCGGTACCGAGGGGAGATGCCCAGGCGGGGCACCTGGTCGTTGACGAGGCGGACGCGGTACTCGTCGCCCTCCCACTCCACGACGACGTCGGGACGGATGTAGGCGGTGGGGCCGCTCGACCAGGCGGCGCCCGGGTTGACGGTGAGGTGGCGCAGCCCGTCCTTGAGCCGGTAGACGCCCTCCACGGTCAGGCCGAGGGCCTTCGCGATGCGGGGGATCTTGTTGCGCTTGAGGTCCTCGAGGTGCTCGCGGATCATCCGCCGCTTGAGGTCGGCGTCCGGCTCCTCGTCGTCGATCTGGAGCAGGAAGCACTCGACGTGGTCCCGGGCGCCCACGCCGGCGGGGTCGAGTCCCTGGACCACCCTCAGCGCCCGTTCGGCCGCCTCCATCGGCACGGGCTCGTCCATGGCGCCGACCACCTCCTCGAGCGTGCAGGCGAGCAGGCCCGAGCCGGCCAGGTTCCCGATGATCGCCTCGGCGGCGGACCGGACCTCGGCGTCGAGGTCGAGCACCTCGAGCTGCTCGTGCAGGTGGTCCGCGAGGCTCTCGGAGGGGGCGGCGGTGTTCTGCATCGCCTCCCACTTGCGGTCCGAGGCGTCTTCGCCCGCGGCGCGGGACAGCCGTCCGGGCCCCGTGCGGTCGGCCTCGACGAGGGCGTCGAGCCGGTCGAACACGCGCTCGGCCTCGTCGTCGGTCCCCTCCTCGTCCACGTTGGGCCGCTCCTCGGCCACGGGCAGCGGCTCGCGAGCCGCCTCCTCGACCTCGAGGATCTCGTTCTCCTGCAGCTCGTTCTAGATCAGCTCCCGCAGGTCCATCGCGGGGAGCTGCAGGATCTCGATCGACTGGATGATCTGCGGCGCGAGCCGCAGCTGCTGGGAGAGGCGCTGTTGAAGGCTGACGTCGAGGCGCATGTCGTGGGCTCAGCAGATATCGTACCCTCGCGGGGGACCACGCGCGGCTTCGTCCGGGGCGCCCCCTCGCCCCGCCGCCCCCTTGACCTGCTTGACTTCCGCACGCACGACGTTCGTTCCCGCACGCGCCGCGTCGGGCGACGCACCCATCCCTCACGCCCCGGTGTCGGGAGCCGCGCCTGCGCCGGAGGGGCGGGCCGGACGTCGGTGCTCGAGGGCGTCGGCGATCACGGCCTTGCTGACGTACTCGAGGCTGCCACCGGTCGGCAGGCCACGTGCGAGGCGGGTGACCGCGGCCCCCGTGCCCTCGAGGGCGCGGACCACGTGGAGCGCGGTGCCGTCGCCCTCGAGGTCCGGGTTCGTGGCGATGCAGATCTCCACCACCCCCGCACGGGCCCGCTCGACGAGCGCGTCGAGGGACAACGTCTCGGGGCCCACGCCCTCGAGGGGGCTGACGCGACCGCCCAGCACGTGATAGACGCCGGTCCACACGCCGCCGTCCTCGATCGCGCGGAGGTCGCGAGCGGTCTCCACGACCAGGATCCTCGACGCGTCCCGCGCGGGGTCGGCGCACACGGGGCACGGATCGGCCTCGGCGGGCGCACGACATCTCGAGCACGGCCGGATGCGCGCGCGCGCCTCCCGGATCGCGTCGGCGAGCGCGAGCGCCTCGTGCTCCGGGGCGCGGAGCAGATGGTGGGCGAGGCGCTCGGCGGTCCGACGCCCCACGCCCGGCAGGTCCATCAGGCGCTCGACGAGCCGCTCGAGGCTCTCGGGGGTCTTCGCGGACACGGGGTCAGCCGAACAGGCCCGAGAGGTCGGGCATGGCGCCGCCCGGAGCGAGCCCCCCCATCGCGTCGCCGACGACCGAGCGCTCGAGCTCGGCGGCCTTGCGGCGCGCGTCGCGGACCGCGGCGACGACCAGGTCCTCGACGAGGGAGGCCTCCTCCTTCACGAGGAGCCCGGGCTCGAAGCGGAGGCGCACCAGCTCGCCGGTGCCGTCGCAGGTGGCGACCACCATGCCGCCGCCCGCGCGCCCTTCGACGGTGCGCTCCCGCAGGCCGTGACGCGCCCTCTCGAGGTCGTCCTTCGCCTTCTGGGCCTTCTCGAGCAGGTCGCGGAATCCGGGGGGCAGCGGGGGCAGGCTCATGCGGCTCCTTGCGTGTCGTGCGACGTGGCCCCGGAAGACGCCGGCTCGGAGGGGGCGTCTCCGCCCTCCCCGCCCGGAGGCGGAGCGGGCGTCGGCGGGGGCTCGATGCGTTGGATGGCCAGCACCCGCGCGCCGAAGGCGTCGAGCACCGCCTTCACCTCGGGTCGGGCCCGGACATCGTCGAGGCGCTCCCCGGTGGAGACCGGCGGACGCGACGGAGGAGAGGACCCGGCGGAGGGGGCGGACCCGACGGGAGCCCCCCCCACCGCGGACGCTCCCGCTCTCGAGGGTTCACCGCCCGACGCGGCGGGCGGCATCGAGCCCGCAGGGGGTGCCGCCCCGGGTACCGGCCCCGAAGACGGCGTGCCCGCGGCGCCGCCCCGGCTCGACGCGGGGACGGACCCGGACGGAGCGAACCCTGCGGGGCCGCTTCCCGTCGGCTTCGGGCCCCCTTCGTCGAGGGCGGGTCGCAGCCCGACGCCGAGCACCTCGCGCGCGGCCTCCCGGAACGCGTCGGTCGCCTCGCGATCCCGCAGCACGCCGCGGGCGATGCTCTCGGTCTCGGGGATGTGGAGCAGCGCGACGTCGCCGACGACGCCGACGAGGCGGGCCTTGCCGAGGCAGGAGGCCAGCCGTCGGCTCCGGCGCACCCCGGCCTGCACGATCTCGGGCCAGCGGGCCACGACCTCGTCGGCGGGCACGG
>CAZJJQ010000373.1:0-4613 GCA_964546345.1 uncultured Planctomycetales bacterium | reverse complement strand
CTTCGGCGGCCGCAGCGGCAGCCGCGACCGCGACGGCGGGCGTCGCTTCGATCGCGACGACCCCGGCGCGCCGCGCCGGATCTCGCTCCCGATGGAGTCGGCCTCCGACGCGGGCGAGCCCGTCGAGGAGACGACGCTCACCCCCGAGCAGCTCCTCGCGAAGAAGCTCGAGGAGCTCAAGAAGAAGCTCGCGCGCCCCGACTGAACGGCCGCGGGCGGACCCGTCCCAGGATCTTCCGGGGGCGGCGGGGGCAGGCGCCCTCGCCGCCCCCGATGCGTTGGGCGCCGTCACGAAACAAGGTGGTCAGATCCGAGGCCGAGCGTCGGGGCACATCGCGCAAGGCACGAGGAGGAGGGCGTGTTCCTCACACGCCGACGACGAGAGACGCCGCCCGGTCCTCCCTCGCCGGCGCTGCGGAACCTCGCGCCGGCGCGCCGCACGGCGGCGCCGGTCGGAAAGCCCCGCCGCCGGCCGAAATCGACCAGGTCGTGCCGTGACCAGCCCTTCCATGGCGCACCGTCGCCTTGCCGGGGTTTCGGCCCTCCCTGGTTGCATGAAGGGGACATGCCGTTCCCCGCCGCCCATCCGAGCCTCCTGACCGCCCTCGCCGAACGCGGCTACCTCGAGCCGACGCCGGTCCAGGCCGCGGTGCTCGAGCCGGGGGCCGTCGGCAAGGACCTGCTCGTCTCGGCCCAGACCGGGTCCGGCAAGACCGTCGCCTACGGCCTCGCGATCGCCCCGACGATCCTCGGCGAGGCCGAGCGCTTCGAGCCCCGGCGCGCGCCTCTCGCGCTCGTCGTCGCCCCCACCCGGGAGCTGGCCCTCCAGGTCCAGCGCGAGCTGGCGTGGCTGTACGGCAAGACCGGCGCGCGCATCGTGTCGTCCGTGGGCGGCATGGACATCCGGACCGAGCACCGGGCCCTCATGTCGGGCGCGCACATCGTGGTCGGGACCCCCGGCCGCCTCCGCGACCACCTCGACCGCGGCCTGCTCGACGTGACGCAGCTCCAGGCCGTCGTCCTCGACGAGGCCGACGAGATGCTCGACCTCGGCTTCCGCGAGGACCTCGACCACATCCTGGGCGCCGCCCCCGCCGGGCGACGGACGCTGCTCTTCTCGGCGACGATCCCCCGCGAGATCGTCGCGCTCGCCAAGCGCCATCAGCACGACGCGGTGCGCATCGCGACGTCGCGCGAGGACGAGGCGCACGGCGACATCGAGTACCGCGCCGTCTCGACGCCCCCCCACGAGCGCGACCACGCGATCGTCAACCTGCTGCGCTACTTCGACGTGCAGGGCGCGCTCGTGTTCTGCTCGACGCGCGAGGCGGTCCGGCACCTCCACGGCAACCTCCTCGAGCGCGGGTTCTCCGTGGTGCCGCTCTCCGGCGAGCTGAGCCAGCCGGAGCGCACGCGGGCGCTGCAGGCCCTGCGCGACGGCCGCGCGCGCGTGTGCGTGGCCACCGACGTCGCGGCGCGCGGCCTCGACCTGCCCGACCTCGGCCTCGTGATCCACGGCGACCTGCCCAACGACGCGCAGATCCTGACGCACCGCAGCGGCCGCACCGGCCGCGCGGGCCGCAAGGGCGTGTGCGTGCTCGTGGTGCCGCACACCCAGCGCCGCCGCGGCGAGCGGCTGCTCGCGTCCGCGCGCATCGAGGCCGTGTGGTCGCCTCCGCCGACCGCCGAGGAGGTCCGCGGACGGGATCGCGAGCGGATGCTCGAGGAGATCAGGACGTCGTCGGAGACGTCGATGGACGAGGACCTCGCGCTCGGCCGGCTCCTGCTCGCCGACCGCACCCCCGAGCAGCTGGCGGCGGCCCTCGTGCGCGTGCACCGCGAGCGGCTTCCGGCGCCCGAGGACGTCGCCCCGCCCCCGCCCACGGACGAGGCGCGCGCGCCCCGCCCGCGCGGCCGCGCCACGCCCGGACGCGGCCCCACGGACGCCGTGTGGTACCGGATCAACCTCGGCCGCAGCCGCAACGCCGACCCGCGGTGGCTCGTCCCGATCATCTGCCGTCGCGGTGGCGTGACGAAGGCCGAGATCGGCCTCATCCGCATCTTCGACGAGGACTCGCGCTTCGAGATCGCCGCCCACGCGGTCGAGCAGTTCGAGCGGGGCCTCCTGCGCCCCGACACGAAGGACCGCCACGTCCGGATCGAGCAGGTCCGCGAGGGGCCGCCCCCGCGCATGATGCGCCCCCCTGGACCGCGCCGGCCGGGGTAGCGGGACGGGGCGTCACAGGGCGTTCAGTCGTCGGCGGTCACGATCCAGACGACGATCGTCGCCATCAACCAGCCGCCCAGACTGACCTCGAGAGCGGGGCCCGCGCCGCGCTCCGGCAGGAACGGGAGCGCGATCAGCGTGGCGACTGCGATCGACGCTCCGGCCACCCCGGACGCCACCCCGCGAAGATGCAGCCCGGTGAAGCCGAGCCGGTCCAGGAGGCGGAAGGCCAGCGTCCATCCCACCAGCGCCCCGGCCAGCATGACCAGGCGGATGCTCCCCCGCGAGGAGAGCAGCTTCGGCGGCGCCGGGGGCTCGGGAGGCACGCGGAACGCGATCTCCCCGTCGTCCCGAGGCGGAGCCTCCCGACCCGGCTTCGCGTTCGCGCCGAGCAGGATCAGGGCGATCCCCCAGATGCCGATCGCCACGGGCGATCTGCGCACGAGGATCGACAGCGCCGTCCGCAGACCCTCCGCCAGGGTCCACGGCGGGGGTCGCTCGCGTTCCGGCTGGGGCTCCTGCACCGATTCCCTCCGAACCCGACCTCCGTTCCGATCCGTTCGTGGCCCGCCGCGGAGGGGACCCACGTCCTCCCCCCGCACCCCCCGCCTCCCTACGCCGGGTCGATCCCGTGCCTCGTCTCGAGCGCGACGAGGGCCCTGCGGAGCGCCTCCACGGCCCGTGCGGCGTCCGCGGCGCCGGGGCCGCCCGCGGCCACGAAGAGGGCGCGCCCCGACGCGTGCTCGCGGACGACCTGCGCGCGCTGCCCGGCCTCGCCCACGAGCCCCTCGACCGCGTACGGGACGATCGTGCGGCTCACGCCCTTCACCTGCATGGGCTCGAGCGGCCGCGCGAGGACCACGTCGCGCACGAGCGCGTACGTCTCGTAGCTGAGCAGGATGCCGCCCGGCTCGCACGCGGTCTGGAGACGCGCCGCGAGGTTCGCCTCGGCGCCGATGATCGTGTACTCGATGCGGTTCTCGCTCCCGAAATTGCCGACGTCGCAGTAGCCCGTGTTGATGCCCATGCGCGCGCGGAACGGCTTCTCGATGCCCCGTCCGCGCCAGGAGGCGTTGAGGGCCTCGAGGCGCCGCTGCATCTCGACGGCCATGAGCAGGCAGGCGGTCGCGTCCCCCGCCGCCCCCTTCGTCTCGGGGTCGCCGAAGAAGATCACGATCGCGTCGCCGATGAACTTGTCCACGGTGCCGCCGTGCCGGGCGGCGATCGCCGACATCTCGGTGAGGTACTCGTTGAGGAGCGACGTCAGCTCCTCGGGCTGGAGCCGTTCGGTGGTCGGCGTGAAGTCCACGATGTCGGAGAAGAAGATCGTGAGCTTCTTGCGCTCCGTCGCGACCTTCGCGTCCTTCTCCCCGCTGAACAGGCTCCGGTAGAGCTGGGGCGACAGGTACTTCGACAGCTTCGACGACAGCCCGCCGAGGAATGCGTTCGCCTGCCCGAGCTGCCCGTTCGCGAGCCCCAGCTGCTCGTTGAACGCCTCGATGATCCGCGCCTGCCGGCGTTGACGGCGGAGGAACAGCCAGCCGCCCGTCGCCGCGCACGCGAAGTACACGAGCAGCGCCTTGAAGGCGAACGGGCTGCGTCCGATGAAGCGGTGGACGTCGATCTCCTCGATCCCCCGCACGTCGCCCACCTTCCAGTCGCGCCTCGTGCTGAGCGGGTGCGAGTTGTGGCACGCCACGCACTGGCTGCCCATCACGATCGGCGTGATCCGGCGCACGCGCCGGTCGAACACGTCCCCGCTCACCTCGACGACGGGCTCCCGCGAGCGTTGCCGCAGGGTCGCGAGCGCGTCCCGCTCGAACCCGTCGAAGGCGTGGGCCTGCCGGTTCGTGAAGGGGAAGTCGGAGATGAAGCGATAGCGGAGGCTGCCGTCCTCCGGGCTAAGGAGGCCCATGAGGTCGAGCGACAGCGTGGCCGGCACCGGGATGGTCCCGGGCACGTCGTGGAAGTCGTGCACGGCCTTCGTCGCGCCCGGGCCCGTGCCCAGCCGCCCGACGACGTTCGTGGCGTAGTAGGTGCGGAACTTCCCGATGGCGCCCCCGAGCTCCTCGGCCTGCGCGACGAGCGAGCGCTCCGTCAGCCCCCGCAGGTCGAGGTAGGCCGCGACCGGCAGCCCGACCAGCAGCAGGATCAGGCCGAGCGTCGCCCGCCCGACCCCCGCGCGCGTGCGCGGGGCCGCGGCAGGCGCGGCGGCGACGGGGGCTGCATCGGGCATCGGCGTTCCCTTCCGGCAGGGCGCACGGGACCGCCCGTGCAAGGGGTCTCGGATCGAGGGGGCGGCGGGGGACGGCCCGGCGCTCGGCGTTCCGCCGCGCCGTTGTACGACACCGCGGCGCGATCGGCACGGGCGGAAGCGGCGAGCCCC
>CAZJJQ010000372.1:0-4624 GCA_964546345.1 uncultured Planctomycetales bacterium | reverse complement strand
TACGTGCGGCGGAAGAGGCGCTTGAGGAGTCCAGGGGGGCGCGGGGGGCCGGCCTGCGAAGGCAGCGGCCGGTCCGCGAGGAACGCGGCGAGGTCGTCGGCCAGGGCGGCGGCCGAGGGGTAGCGGTCCTCGGGCGCGCGCGCGAGGCAGCGCGCGGTGACGGCCTCCAGGGCTCGAGGGATCTCCGGGCGCACCCAGGCCGGGGAGGGGGCGGGATCATCCGAGAGGATCAGCCGGAACGCCTCCATCATCGTCGGCGCGGGGAACGGCGGCGCGCCCGCGAGCAGCTCGTAGAGCACGATCCCCAGGGCCCAGACGTCGGTCGCGGGCCCGATGCGATCGACCTCGCCGCGGGCCTGCTCGGGCGCCATGTAGGCCACCGTGCCGAGGAGGGCCCCGGTGGTCGTGAGGCGCTTCGAGGGCCCGCCGTCCTGAGGGCGGAACCACTTGGCGATGCCGAAGTCGGTGACGTAGGGCCGCCCCTCCGCATCGACGAGGATGTTCGCGGGCTTCACGTCGCGGTGGACGATGCCCCGCTCGTGCGCGTGGTGGAGCGCGCGGGCCACCGTCTCGACCAGGGCCGCGGAGAGGCGGATCCCGTCGGGCCGGCGTCCGTACTCGGCCGTCAGCGGCTTGCCCTCGACGTAGCCCATGGAGAACCAGGGCACGCCGCCGGTCCGACCGGAGGCGAAGACCGGCACGATCGCCGGGTGGCTCAGGCGGGCGACCGCCTCGGACTCGTGACGGAACCGGGCGAGCGTCTCGGCGTCCGCCAGGTCGGCCTCGAGGAGCACCTTCACCGCGACCTCCCGCCGGAGGGTGGTGTCGCGCGCGAGGAAGACCGCGCCCATGGCGCCCCGTCCGAGCTCGCGCAGGAGCTCGTGGCCGTCGATCGGGGGCAGGTCGGGGGGGCTCGCCATGGGGGCTCGGATCGGCTAGGCTGTCTTAGATGAGCAGCGACCGCAAGCCGTCGGGGCAGAGCGGGGCCCCCAAGTCCGGCAAGACCTCCGTGCCCGCCCACTCCGAGCGCCTCCTCGACTCCCTGGCCCTGATCGTGGAGTCGGGCAAGGCGAAGACGACGGCCGACCTCCTCCGCTACGCCCAGCAGGGCGGGCTCAACGAGGGGCTCGAGATGCTCCGCGAGCTCGCGGACCGCAACGTACCCGTGACCCTCTCCCTGGACGCGCTGCGGGCCCAGGTCCGGATCATCGCCTGGCAGCGGGGGACCGGGCTCGTCCAGGCGTGCGACGGCAAGACCGTCGCGCTGGTGATGCCCCTGCCTCCCCACGTGACCGCCGTGTTCTCGCACCTCGGCAAGCTCACCTACGTGGTCCCCGACGGGCACCACGTGCCGCCGCATCTCGACGACCTCGGCCCGGGCGGGCCGACCGTGGTCGTCGGCTCGCGGGCCGGCAGCGCGCTGGCGCCGTCCCAGGACGTGCTCGTCTTCGAGGTCACGAAAGGGCCCGACGGGTACCTGGTGGACGCGGGGGTGTCGGACGTGGTGGACGTGCGCGTCCTGCCTCCGACGACCCGCCTCCTCGTGCACCTGCGGAGTCAGAGCCACCCCGAGGACGTCCCGCTCGCCCTGGGCGGTCGGACCCTCGAGATGATGTAGCAGGGCGGCGGCGGCGCCGCGCGGCGCCTTACTTGCGCTGGGCCTCCAGGCCTTCGAGCGCCTCGGTGATGCGCTCGACCCGGTCGCGGAAGTGCGCGTGGTTGCCCTTGCGGTCGGCCGGGAGACGGCCCGCCTGCTCGAGGCCCGCGAGCAGATCCCGCGCCTCGGCGTAGCGCGCTCGCGCCGTCCGGATGAAGGCGATCTGCTGCTCGAGCGGGGCCTCGGGGTCGTACTGCGATCGGGCCAGCTCGCCCTCCTCCCAGCGGATCTCGGAGAGGTGGACGTCCCCCGCGGGGTTGGTCGGGTTCGCGGCGCGGTACGCCTCCGCCTGGGCCCGGGCGAGGTCGAGCTGCCCCCCGGCCTCCGCGAAGCGCCGCAGCTTGCGGAGCGCCCCGCCCAGCCGGGTGTGCGAGACCATGAGGTTCCACGCGGCGGAGCCGTCCTTGGGATCGCGGGCGACGCGGGCCTCCAGCGCCTTCACGGACGCCTCCAGGTACCGGACGGCGTCCTCCAGCCGCCCCGCGCCGTCGAGCGCGGAAGCGAGCGACGAACGGACCTCCACGACGATCTCGGCGGCGGCGCTGTCCGTCGGATCCCGTTCGGCCAGGCCGGTCGCCCAGGTCAGCGCCTGCTCGTACATCGGGATCGCCTGCTCCGCGCCGGGGCCCGCCGGGTGGAGGTCGCCGAGCTCGCGGTAGGTGGTCGCGAGGGTCATCCACGACTCGTGGGTGGGCTGGAGGGCCTTGAGGCGCTCCGCCAGCGCCTGCACCGTCGTGACGTGCGCCGGGATCGCCTCGGGCTTCCCCGCCGGCCCGAGGGTTTCGGCGATGCTCAGCTCGATGCGCAGGAGGCGTCGGACCTCGGCGGGATCGGAGGTGTCGGCCGGGATCGCCTGCCTCCAGTGGGCCCGGACGCGTTCGTAGTCCACCAGGGCGTCCGCGTACCGCCCTTCCCCCCAGGCGAGGTCGGCCCGCAGGCTCTGGGCGGACGCACGCAGGTTCGCCCGCGTGCCCGCCGCGTCGCCGGCGGGCGCCGCCTCGAGGGCGGCGAGCGCGGCCTCGAGAGGAGCCTTCGCCTCGTCGAGGCGCCCCTGCGCGACGAGGGACCGGGCGATCGCGTAGTCGAGGGCCACGAGCCGGTACTGGACGTCCGCGTCTTCCGGCGCCATCGCGCGCAGCCGCCGGTACAGGGTGCGCGCCTGCCCGTAGCTGGCGAGCGCCTTCGTGCGCTCGCCCGTGCCGATCCCCGTGGCGTTCGCCTCGAAGTCGCCGAGCGTCCAGTACGACTCGGCGACGCTCCGCAGGAGCTCCGGGTCGTCGGGCTCGGTCGCCATCAGGGCGTCGAGGTCCGAGGCGATCTTCGCCTTGATCTTCGCGCGGGTCGCCGTGGACTCGCGAAGGCCCGCGAGCTCGGGATCGAGGTCGCGCAGCACCCAGCGGGGGAACTCCATGCTCGTCCGCAGCAGGCGCTCCGCCCGCGCGCTCTGCGCCTGCGCCGCCTCCCGCTGCCTCGCCTCGCTCCGGGCGAACAGCGTGCTCACGACGGTGGCCGCGACGAGGGCGAGGACCGCGCCCACCGTCGCCAGGAAGCCGACCCGGTTCCTGCGGGAGAACAGTCGCAGCTGGTAGGCGAGCGAGGGGGGACGCGCCTCGATGGGGGTGAACGCGAGGAACCTCTCCACGTCCTTCCCGAGCGCGGAGGCCGAGGCGTAGCGCTCGGCGGGATCCTTCGCGAGGGCCTTCTGCAGGATCACGGTGAGGTCGCCGGCGGTCTCGGGTGCGAAGCGGCTCGGCGGCAGCGCCGGCTTGAACGCGATCACCGCGGCCGCCTCCACGAGGTTGAGCGGCGCCAGGTCGTAGGGCAGGCGCCCCGTGAGCAGCTCGTAGAGGACCACGCCGAGCGCGTACACGTCGCTGCGCGTGTCCACGTCCGAGCGCCTGCCCATCACCTGCTCGGGGCTCATGTACGGGAGCGTGCCGACCAGCTGGCCGGTCTCGGTCTTCGCGACGGACTCGTCGGCGTCGTCCTCGGTGGTGCGCGCGATCCCGAAGTCGATCACCTTCGGGTTGCCCTCGCCGTCCACCAGGATGTTCGCGGGCTTGAGGTCCCGGTGGATGACGCCCTTCGCGTGGCCGAACTGGACCGCGTCGCAGACGCGCACGAACAGGGCCAGCCGGGCGCGCAGGCCCAGGCGCCGCTGCGAGGCGAACTCCACGAGCCCGCGGGCGTCGGGCACGTGCTCCATGACGAAGTACGGCAGCCGCTCGCCGGACGCGGACACGTGGGTGCCCGCGCCGTAGATCTGCGCGATCGCCGGGTGACGCAGCACGGCGAGCGTGCGCGCCTCCCGCTCGAACCGCGCCAGCCCCTCGTCCGTCGCGAGCGCCGTCCTCAGGAGTTTGAGCACGACGGTGCGCGCCGGAGGGTCCTGGCGGGCCTCGTACACGACCCCCATCCCGCCGACGGCGATGCCGCGGGTGATCGTGCAGCCCCCGATGACCGTGCCCTCGAGGTCCCGGGGCAGCCCGGTCGGCCTGCCGGTCGGCGGCGGGGGCGTCGCGGGGTCGTCGGGGGACGCGGACGTGGCCTCCGGCACGCGGACCTCCTCCCGTCGCGCCCCCGGCCCCGGTCAGCAGTACTTCGTCTCGGGCACCACCGGCTCGACGCGGGGCACGGAGGTGAAGCGCCCGGAGCGATCGACCTGGAACGTGATGCGATCGGTGCCGGCCGCCTGCGCGGAGTCGATCGCACGCGCCTCGAGGACGTGGGTGCCCTTCGCCAGCCGGTCGCCCGCGATCGGGCCGCTCCACTCGCCGGCGCCGCACGCGCCGAGCGGGGCCCACGCCCCGCCGTCGAGGCGCATCTCCGCGGCCGTCACCGGCTCCTTCGACCAGACGTGCACGCGCACCTCGTCGGGCCCGGCGACGATGTGCTTCGGCGAGGTGCACAGGACGTGGTTGCGCGGGTGCGTGATCATCACGAGCGGTCCCCGGTCGTCCACGGTGC
>CAZJJQ010000371.1:0-4630 GCA_964546345.1 uncultured Planctomycetales bacterium | reverse complement strand
TCCTCTTCGAGGACGTGATTCAGTCGCTCCCTCGACTTGAACGCCTCGCGGCCAACGGCGACACCGTCGTCAAGTGTCATGGCCCGCGTACCCTTCGGCATGTCCTCCACCTTGATGAGAGTGCGAAGTGTTGAAACGTCGTAGCCAGCCTTCGCCAAGTCCACTTCGGCCTGGTCGAGCATTGCGTGCTCTGCATCCGAGAACCCCTCCCGCACTCCGAATCTCGGCGGGGTCGGAGGAGGGGCTTGGCGCTTACTCGGGAGCTTACCCCCGCCCCGGGGCATGCCGCTCGCTGTCGGCGGCGCCCCTGCCCCTCCACCCGCCTGCATTGGGAGCGCTGAGAACACGCCACCGAGAATGAGTCCGACATAACCATGGTAGCGGCGAGCAGCGTCTTGGACCTTTCGCACCCTCATGATGTATCCAAGAACATCAAGCCAAATCGGCTCCCAGCGCCTCCACTCATCTGCTTCCTCGGCAACGGACTTCCGCGCCTCTTCCGCGGCTTCGTGGACCTGCGCTGATGCATCCGCCACTGTTTCGGATTCGAAGCCGTCCTGGACCTTGGCGAGGAGATCCCAAGCCTTCTTCTTGGCGCGCTCTGCGTCCTTGGCCGACTTCACTCTTGCAGCGCCACTACTGGGCATACCAATGTCTGCGAAGTGGACGGCGGAGGACCAGAATATGAGATCCGCAATCGCATACAGGCGGAGGGCGGAGCACAGCGTTTCACACACATCAGCCAAGTGCAGTATCTGGCGGGTCACGCTCTTGGCGTAGGCGGATGCCTCGGAGCACTGTCTCTCTCCGGCAGAAGCGGCTCCAGCTGCGTATCGAACAACTGAGCGGGCGAGCTCGATGCGAGCCAGCATCAGCGCGTGTCGTGAAAAGTCCTCTCCGTGCCTCTCCCATCTTACAAGGCGCCAGAATGTCCGAAGCCCGGGTGTGGCCGCGACAGCGCCGTTGAATGCACCATCAAGCAACGCGGCAGTCTCTGGCTGCCCGACGCCACTCATTCCTCGAGCGTGCGTCTCCTCAATCACTAGCTCATACATGCGACCCACACACTCAACCTGCGCCTCCAGACGCGCGGCTGCATTCGACAATTCAGCCGTGCTTCGCAGGAGATCAAGGCACGGCGCCGTCACGACCTCACTCACGGTGATGACCGGAACTCCTACATGCGGGCCCTTCGGCGGTCCGTTCGCAGTCGAGGAGCCAGGGCCGGGCCCTTTGGGCGCCGCATCGGTCTTGGTCCCGCCAGGGGGAGGCCGCTCCGGCTCCGGCCCATCCGGCACCGGGATGCACAGTGCGCCTGGCGGGCACATCGGCCCCTTCACTGGGTCGTACTTGTAACCCTCGACGGGGGCCTTGCCTCCGCCGGCTCCGCCTTCGGGGGTCACCGGAGGATTGTCGGGTGGCGGAGGAGGCGGGGTCTTGACGGGCCCGTACTCGCGCGTGCAAACGCACTGACCAGGGGGACAGTCGGCCCCGCAGGAGCAGCCGAGGCAGAGCTGCCCGCTGAGCACGGAGACCTGCGGCGGCTCGACGGGAACGAAGGCGGCAGCGGGCTGAGGTTCATTCGCAAAGACCGTTCGCGTGAGCCCCCCGTCGAGGTCGAGAAGCGATCCCACGGTGTCCGGAGGACGCATTGCCGCGAGGAACTGCACCGTCTTTCCGAGCACAGGGCTCAGCCTGAAGGCCAGGTGACTCGCCAAGGCTGCGGCGCCCTTCATGTCGGCGGGCGGAGGAATGCCGTCTACCGTCCACGGAGGATCCAGGCCGAGCGCGGTCCTCAGGGCAGCTGCGTCCGCTTCGAGTTGCGCGAGCATCTCCTTGTCTTTCGCGCGCGTTGACCCCTTGAGCCTTGCGATCAGTCTCAGGGTGGACTTCAGCAGCGCCTTGCCCTTCGCCAGCAGCCTCGCGTCAAGGCGCTTCCGCTCCGCCGCCCGGCGCGCCGAGTCTGCTCTGAGTGCCGCAAGGGCCTTGCGCTGGGTGGGATCAGCCTGCGTGGCCTTCGGGTCTGCTTCGAGTTCCTTCTGCCTCGCGTCCAGCTTGTCGAGCTGACCCATCCGCTCGGCGACTTGCCCCGTCTCCTTGGCGAACTGTGCTGCTGCCGAGGCAACCCGGCCACGGAGCGTCGGGCTCTTTGCTGCCTCACGATCCGCTTGCTTCTGGCTCCTGCTGAGGCCCGATGCCGCTTGACGGTCCCCCCGCAACCCGTCACGCTCCGCTCGCCACCGGGCCGCGGGCGTCTGCTCACGCGCGACCGCCTCGTCGATTCGATCCTCACCTTGCCGCGGGTTCTGGCTCGTCGCCTCCGCAATTGCACTCGTCGCCTGCTCCCTTGCAGCCCGCGCGGCCTCCTCGTAGGCGCTCGCGAGATTCGTTGCCGTCTCCGCGGCCAACTCCGCGAGGTGCAGATCGACGGCCGTGCGGTACGCGGCGGCCGACCCCGGGACCGTCTCCGCGAGTTGTACCTGTAGGGAGTTGACCGTCTGCGCTTTGATGGTCGCGTCCTGCTTCTTTGCAGCTGCGTCGGCGCTCACGGTCGTTGCCTGTTGCTTGAGCGCTGCCGCTTTGGCGATCGCTCCCCCTCCGCCTCCCCCTCTCCCTCCTCCTGCTCCGCCTCCTGTCATGCCCCAACCGTCGGTGCGGGAGGGCTGGATGACGTGGCCTGCGGGCTGCCCCCCCGGGGCTGTACGCGCCGCGGCGCCCGTATCGAGCTCGACCCCGGGAATGCGGGGGTGGTTCGGATCGAGTTCGAGGGCGGAGGCCCCCCCCCGCGGCGCACTTCCAAACCCCTGCGCCAAGGCCGTGCTGCCCGTACCGCCGGGCGCCAGTGCGGCGGGACCCGTCCCGCGCGTCTGGGGCCCTCCCACCGCAGGAGTCTCGGTCCCTACCCTGGCGCCCGCATAGCCTCCCGCGCCGCCCAAGCCGCCGACCGCCCCGGCTCCAGGTGTCTGCGGTGCCGCGGAGGCGCCGCCATGCTCGGGCGCCACGACCGCCGCTGAGGAGACGCCGCTTGGGGCCTGAGAGGCCGGCGGAGTCTTCGTCGGCTGCTCCCGGACCACTGGCGGCGCCTTGCCCCAGGAGAACGGATCCTCGACCGCCTGGCCCTTCGAACCTCCGAACTGGTCGGCGAACTGCGACCCCTTGAGCATCTGCGAGGTGATCTGCACGGCCGGCGGGGTCAGCGTTGCCGTGGAGCCCGCGTCGGACTGCGACGGGAACGACCCTTGCGGGCCCAGGTATCCACGAGACGGCCCGCCGCGGGGCTGTGCCGAGTTCGGGAGCCCACTCCCCGCAGGGGCGCCGACTCCGAAACCTCCCGAGGAACGCGCCGCCGCCTGCCAAGAGGAGGGTCCAATATCCCGGGCTGGGCTTGCGCCCAGCTGCGACACGCTTCCGGCCGGAATGGCGAGCAAACCGGTGGGACCCCCGCCAGGGTGTAGGGGTGGGGAGATCGGAGACGGGGCTCCCCCGCCGCGTCCGGGTTGAGCCGGACTGACGGCCCCTCGCTGTGGATCCGGAAGCAGTTCGAGGGGCTTCCCACCGCCGCCCCCCGTCTTGATGGCCTCTTTCCGAGCCTCCTCCTTCTTCTGCTTCTCGCTCGCATCCGCTTCCCGCCTCGCTGCCTTCTCCTGCTTGGCAGCCTCCCGCTGGGCCCGCTCGCGGGCCTCCTTCGCTCGCTGGGTCTCCTTCGGCGGCGGAGCCGGAACGGGCTCGCTGGGCTCTCGAAGGATGGGCGGAGTCCCCCCCCCTCCGCCTTCGCCAGGCCCAGCATCCGGGTCGTCCCTCCGACTCGACGCAAAGGCCCACCCCTCGCCGCCGCCGCCCAGCCCCCGAAGGAGCCCGGCGCCCGACCCCATCATCAGGTCGACGCCCGCTCCTCCGACAGGTCCCGACCCAGCGCTCGACGCCACGGAGGGGCTTGAGCCCGACCCTGCTGGCGCCCCAGGGGCGGTGGACGCAGCCTGGAGTCCGGCGCCGGCCGCCGCTCGCGCCACGAGGGCCGTCAGCGCCTGGCCGCTCGTCGCAGCCTGGGCAAGGGCGTTCCCGGCCAAAGCGCCCGGATTCCCGGCGTAGCTGGTCGGGTTCGCATTGGACGCGACCGCGTGCTGAAGCCCGGCGACTCCGGAAAGCGATGCCGTGATGTTCGCGAGCGGGGAAGCCTGCGCGTTCGCCGCGTGGAGGACCCTCAGGGCCCCGCTGGTGAACTGCCCGGGGTTGGCCCCCGCACTTCCGGCGGCGCCGGGCGAGAGCAACACTGCCATCTGCTGGGCACCGCCCGGTCCGCTCTGCTGAACGTAGTAGGGCGGCTGCAGGAAGTTGGGGCCAGCCGTGCCCAGCTGCGGGGTCACGGAGAAGGCGTTCACGGTCGGGGGCACGGGACTGCAGACACAGTCGCAATCGCAAGGCGCGACCGCCGCCACGGCCGTGTTCGCCGAGCCGTCCGCCGCCACCTGCGAAGCGAACACCATCGGCGGCGGGTCGGCCTGGTTGCCCTGACCGCCGGGCTTCTTGAACTTGATCCCGCCCTTCTTCTCCTTGTCAGAAGGCCCCCCTCCACCCCCCTTACCGCGGTTGTTCGTGGAACCGAACTCGCCGAGCCCGAAGCTCGTGCCCG
>CAZJJQ010000370.1:0-4632 GCA_964546345.1 uncultured Planctomycetales bacterium | reverse complement strand
CGCCGCCGACCTGAGAGCCCTGCTCGACGTGCTCGAGGCCGCATGCTGACCCTCCTGGAGCGGCCGAAGGGATTTGAACCCTCGACATTCAGCTTGGGAAGCTGACACTCTACGAACTGAGCACGGGGGGGATGCCGGGGGGCCATTGGGAGCAGTCTGCCACCCCCGGACGGAGCCGGGAAACCCCTCGTTTCCGGGGGGCCGCGTGACCTGCGCGGAGCCTGGCGGCCGGGGGGGGTGAGGGGGACCGTGGCGCGCGCCTCAACCCCGGCCCGCCGGGGGAGGCTCCTCGCCAAGGCTTGTAGGCGCGACTCGCCGTTCGGCGCGGCCCGCACCGGGGGTGCACGCAGGGTGCCGTCCGCGCGCCCTGTGCCGGCGACTTGAAGCTCGGACAGCCAGTCCTAGCGTGGCCGCATGCTCCAAGCCCTCCTCGCGGTGGCCCAGCTTCTCGCCCGAGCGCATGACCAATGCCGTCTCATGATGGCGCCGCGGCGTAGCTTGCAGGCCCAGATCGCCGTCCTGCAGGAGCGCCTCGAATGCGCGCGCGCGCAGAATGTGCTGCTGCGCACGCGGCTGGAGCGACTGCCCGCGCGGCACCGCCCTCACTTTCGGGTCTTTGAGCGGCTCGAGATCCTCTGGCACGCGGCGCGATACGGGCTCTCCGTCGCGGCCACGGCGCGCGCGTTCGTCGTGAGCGAGGGCTCGATCAAGACCTGGCGCCGCGACGTCGCCCTCAAGGAGAGTCTGCTGGTACGACCGAAGGCTCCCGCGAATCGCTTGCCCGATTTCATCGGGGAGATCGCGCGACGGATGAAGGGGGAGTGGCCGCTCCTCGGTACGAGGAAGATCGCCGGCATGCTCCTGCGCCTCGGCCTGAAGATCTCCCGCAGCACCGTCCAGGCGCTGCTGCGGCGCAAGGGACGTCCTGCGAAGACCGCGCGCGCGACGAAGGCGCTCTACAAGAAGGTCCGCGCTCACCACGCGATCGCAAAGCGCCCGGGGCACGTGTGGTTCATCGACTTCACCCGCGTGGGCGGACCGTTCCGCTCGGTCGTCGTCGGCGCGGTGATCGACGGCTTCTCGCGCAAGGTGCTCGCCCTCCGCGTGGCGGCGCAGGAGCCTACGGCGGACCTCGCGGTGCGTCTCGTGCGAGAGGCGGCGGCCGCCTTCGGATCGCCGACCTACCTCGTCAGCGATCACGGGGCGCAGCTGACCGCCGCCGTGTTCCGCGGGGCCCTGCGCGCGCTCGGGATCGCGCAGCGGTTCGGCGCCGTGCATCGGTCCGGGTCGATCGCACGCATGGAGCGGTTCTGGAAGTCGATGAAGGTCGAGTACGCGCGGGGGATGTTCCTCTGGCGTCCGTTGCGCACGATCGAGCGCATGCTGCGGGGGTACGCCACCTGGTTCAACACGGAACGCCCGCACCAGGGCCTCGATCAGCGCACGCCCGACGAGGTCCACTTCGAGAAGAGCACGCGCGCGCGGGCGGTCCCGCTGCGGCCCGTGCTGTCCACCCACTCCCTCGGGGACGAGGCCACCCTTCCCGTGGTCCGCTGGCATCGGGCCGCGTAGGCTCCGCCGGTGCCCAGGCTGCCCGGCCCAGGCCCCCTCGCCCCCCGCCGCCCCCCCACTCCCGAGTCGCTCCGCCATCCCGCGACGGGGGCCGGTGCACCCGACGACGTGGCACCCGACCGGGTGCGTCCCTCCGCCGGGCGCCCGCCCTACTTCTTCTTCGCGACGGCCACGAAGCGCGGCAGGCGCGCCTTCGCGCCCTCGTCGGCCTCGAAGGGACAGCCGTGCTTGTAGACGAGGGGACGTAGGGCCTCGATGCGCTCGTCGCTCGAGGGGTGGGTGGTCCAGCGCGCGCCCTCGCGCTCGGGCAGGAGCTCGAGGTACTCGGCGATCGCGCTCGCGCGATAGCCCGACTCGCACAGGTAGAGGCTGCCGTCCCAGTCGGCCTCGAACTCGAAGTCCTTGCCGTAGCCCTCCTTGTCGAGGGTCTTGACGAAGTCGCTCGACGCCTGGCCGAGCAGCCGCGCCACGTCGGCGCAGATGTTGCACCCGCCGGGGCCCGGCTGGGGCCGGATGGCCTCCTCCTGCAGCTTCTTGAGACTCGCCTCGAACTCGCGCGTCTTGCGGATCATCTGCTCGCCGTGCTTGTGCGCGACGTGCGCCATCTCGTGGGCCAGGATTCCGGCGACCTCGTCCTCGTTGCGCGCGAGGCGGATCGCGCCCCGGCTGATGAGCACGAACCCGCCGGGGCCCGAGATGGCGTTCGGGACCTCGCCCCCCATCACGGCGAAGTGCCAGCCGCCATGGGTGCCGCGCAGGCGGTCGGACAGGCGCACCACCGCGGCGCCGATCCGGCGCACCCAGGCTTGGAGGTTCTCGTCGGGGTCGAGCCCGTGCTCGGCGATGGCGGCCGCGGCGACCGACCGTCCGAGGAAGTACTCCTGCTCGGGCGAGAAGCCGAGGCCCAGCCGCCGCACGAAGTCGGCGTCGGTCATGGGCGTCGGCACGTTGAGCAGCGCGGGATCGATGCCGCCGCTCCCGGTCGCCGTCCCCTCGCCGATGGCACCGAGGAGCTTCAGCTTCGCCGTCGGGCCTTTGATGGCGGGCAGCGCGGGCGAGGCGTCGGGCGAGAGGCCGCCCAGGTACCCCGTGCGGATGAACTCGTCCTCCTCCTCCTCGGGAGGCGTCTGCGTCAGCAGGCGATCGATCGCGGCGAAGCCCTTGTCGAGCCGGCCGTCCGACATGGACCGCCAGGTGCGCTCGGTCTTCGAGTCGAACTGCCGCCCGTCGTCGTGGGTGAACTGCCGCCCCGCGGCTGCCACCTCCGACGACGAGAACGACGCCTCCTTCGCCGGTCCGTACGCGCCGGCGCCCGTCAGCGCGCTCGGCTCGACGAGGTCGCCCGTGCGCACCCAGCCCTCGGGCGCCGCCTCGCGCGACACCTGCGCCCACAGCCCCTCGACCGCCTCGACCTTCAGCCGCGTCCCGTACGCGATGCGCGCGAGGGGCTTGCCCATCGGCCGCGCCGCGTCCCGCATCACCGCGCCGTCCTTGGGGGCCACGGTCCGGATGTCGCCCACCTTCACCTCGCTCCGCGCGAGCCGCGACGGAGCGAGGGCCAGGACGACCGCCACGAGCACGAGGATCCACCGGGACATGCCACGACCTCCGAGACGCACGGGGGCGCCGACGGCGGGACGTCCGCCCGACACCACATCCGGGGCCATTCTTTCATCCCCGGCGGCTCCGCGGGACCCGGATTCCGGGATCCCCGTGGGCCTCGACCCTGGCGCCGCAACGCACGGGGGGACGGATCGGCGCCGGCCGGGCGCAAGGGCCTCGGGAGGAGGGGGCGCGGGGGGAGGAGGGGCGACGGAGGCTCCCCGGGCGGGCCGCGGGCCGGTAGAGTCGTCCCCTTCGGGTCGCCGCCGACCCGTGGGAGCAACCCATGGGCTTCGCCCGCCGCAACGTCCTCGCCGTCCTGTCCGTCGCGCTCCTGTCGGGCGCGGTCGGTGCCCCCGCGCGCGCGGGCGATCCCCCCCGCTGCAACCGCTGGAACCTCGAGGTCTCGTGCACGACCTCGTACACCTCGGTGGTGGTGAACGAGGAGTTCACGGCGACGGTGAGCGCGCGCAACATCGGGGACACGGTGCTCGAGAACGTGACCCTGCGCCTGCGCGGCGACCAGGGCGCTCCCTGCGTGGCCGGCCCCGGCACGTTGCTCGTGCGCACGGTCGAGCGCCTCGAGCCGGGCCAGACGGAGAGCCTGGCCGCGCGGTTCCAGACCGAGAGCCTCGGCACCGCCCGCGTGCTCGGGAGCGCGAAGGACTCGTTCGGGTGGGCGTCGGGCAACTGCGCCTGCACGGTGGCCGTGGTGGGCCTCCCCGCGCTCCAGTCGTCGATGACGGACAAGGCCGTCACCGGCGAGGAGAAGGGCATCTTCAACCTCGGTGAGGAGTACGACTACGTGCTCTTCGTCGAGAACGACCGAGGGACGGAGGTCACGCCCGACCTCAAGGTCGTGTTCCAGCTGCCCGACGAGCTGGCGTTCGTCTCCGGGAAGGCCGAAGGGGGTATCGTCGTGACGGGGAAGGAGCACGGCGCCGAGACGAACGTGTTCGTCCTCGCCCCGCCCGCCGAGAAGGTGCGGATCGAGATCCGCGTGCGGGCGGTGAGCATCCCGGCGAGCCAGCTCGTGAAGGTCCTCGCGGTCATCCAGACGCCGGGCGGCGTCTCCCTCGCGCAGCAGACCGAGTCCACGACGATCAAGCAGGCGCCGAAGTAGGCGGCGCCGCCGACGACGGGCGGCCGAGCCACCGGCGCCCGCGCCCTCCTTCGCGTCTCCCGCGGGCGTCCCCCAGGCTCGGAAGAGGGACGCGGCTGCCGCGGGGGCAGACGCTCTCTCTTCTGCGCTCGGACCCGCGTGCGCGCGCGTCGGAACCGGGCGAACCGGGGACCGGGGGAGGGCTCCGGGGGAAGGCGGGGGGCGGGGGGAGGGAGGGGCCCGAGGACCGGGGGGGAGAGGCTCGCGGCGGAGAGGAGAAGAGAAGGAGAGGGTCCGAGGACTGTCGGAGGGGGGGCGTAGGATACGAACTATCAGCGAACTTCTGCGCTGGAGAT
>CAZJJQ010000369.1:0-4654 GCA_964546345.1 uncultured Planctomycetales bacterium | reverse complement strand
GGACCGCCACGCGCGCGCGGAGCGCCTCCAACACCGCGGGGGACACGCGCTCCGCACGGTTGAGGACGACCACGCCCGCCCTGGCGAGGGCCGACGGCGGCTCGCGCAGCATCCCGCGCGGCAGCAGGTGGCCGCCGCCGAACGGATCGGTCGCGTCGAGGAGCACGATGTCCAGGTCGCGCCGCAGCCGAACGTGCTGGAAGCCGTCGTCGAGCAGCAGCACGTCGATCTCGTGGTGCGCGGCCAGCAGGGAGGCGCCGCCCCTCACGCGATCGGGCGCCTCCACCTGCGGCACGCCCGGCCCGAGGAGCGCCGCTCGCACGGCGCCTTCGTCGGAGAGGAGCGAACCCTCGGCGCGGGCGCCGTAGCCCCGCGAGAGCACGCCGGGTCGGCGCCCCGCGGAGATCAGGGCTCGCGCGAGCCACACGGTGAACGGCGTCTTGCCGGTGCCGCCCGCCGTCAGGTTGCCGACGGAGATCACCGGCGCGGGCAACGCGTGACGCCCCCGGAGGCCGACCGCGTACGCCCCGCGCCGGAGAGCGGCGCCCGCTCCGTAGAGCACGGATCCCGCGGCCAGGCCGACGCGGGCCGCGACCCTGAGCGCCCCTCCCTTGCCGGCCTGGATGTCGCGAAGCGTGCTCACGGCCGAGATCGTACGGCGTCGGCGCCCGGCGACCTCAACGCGCCGCCCCCCCCCTCCGCTCCCAGCGTCACCGATCTCCTTCCGATGCGCGAGCGCCGAGCCCCCCGCGCCCCGACCCGGTGCGATTCGCGGCCCGTGGACAGGGGACAGGGAACCGTGCGACCCGTGAGCCGCGGCATCGCTCCCCCTGCAACGCCGACGGGCGACGCGGAGGCGTCGCCCGGCGGAAGCGTGCGGGAGCTTGCGTAGCCCTGGGGCGGCCTCCCGCCGCGGCCTACTTGGGGAGCTTCAGCCGCGTGCCGGCGTGCAGGTGGTCGGGATCGTCGATCGCGCTGAAGTTCTCGATCCAGATGTCCTGCCAACGGCCCGCGTTGCTGTACGCACGCTTGCTGATGCCCGGGAGCGTGTCGCCCTGGCGCACCACGTAGATCGAGCCGGGACGCAGCTCGGCCACGGCCGGCTTGACCGTCGCGGCGCCCGGCACCGGGCCGGCCCCCGAGGCGGGTGCGGCCGCGGCGAGCTCGGGCAGGACGATCTTCTGACCTTCGCGCATGCGCGACGGCTCGATCGTCGGGTTCGCCTTGATCAGCTCGTCGATCGCCCGCTGGCCCATCCCCGGGTACTCCTTCTTCGCAATCCTGGCGTAGGAGTCGCCCGCGACGACCACGTGGAAGCGCGGCTCGGCCGGCTTCGCGGACGCCGGATCCGCGGCCCCGGAGGGCGGGGTGACGCCGGGATCGATGACCGGCCCGGCCACCGCACCCTCGGGAGCCTTGCCGTCGGCGGGCTTGCCCTCCGGCGACTTCGACGGCGGGAACAGCCCCTCGAACCCGGCGAAGCCGGCGCCGAGCCCGTTGCCCGCCTTGCCGTCGTTCTTCCCGGGCGCGCCCGCGAGCGGCGTCTTCGCGCCCCCGCCCTTCGGCGTCGCGGGGAGCTCGACCCGATTCACGCCCGAGCCCGGAGCGGCGGGCGCCGCGGCCCCCTCCTGCTTCTCCGCCGTCGCCGTGGCGGCGCCCGCGTTGGGGTCCTCCGTCCACGTGTACAGCGCCACCACGAGGATCATGACGATGATCACGACGATCACCAGCACCGACAGCTTCTCGAAGTTGCCCATGCGCCCTCCAGGCCGTGCAGGAGAACCCGCCAGGTCCACCTGCGCACGTTCCAGCCGTGTCCGCGTCGGCGGCACCGCCGCCACCTCCGAAAAGTGTACGCCTCCTCCCTCGAAAGGCAACGCAGATCCGCTACATGTGGGGGATCTTCGACGATTGCGCCCCGAGGGAAGGTGGGGCGAAGGGAGGGGCGCAGGAGCGCGATCCCCGCGGGGAGGAGGGGGGCGCGGGGGGAGGTGGTGGGCGCCCGGAGGACACGATTCCCCCCACCCCTGGGATCGGCTGCGCTCCGCGACCTCTGCAGCGGCCGGGCCCCAATGAGCCCGCCCCCGCGGCACCCCGCCGGCGCGGGGCCCCTGGGGGTCGGCCGCCCTCGCCGGTGTGGGGCGCGCGCGACGCTCGCCGACGGCCCCCCGCGCCCCCCTCGGATCCCCCCCCTCTGCGCTCGAATCCCCCCCGATCGCCGCGCGGCGCCGCGGGGCCCCGAGCCCTTCCGACAGGGCTCGAAAGGGCCTCGGGTCGGTGGTTCACCTCCCCCTCGCGTGCTAGGGTGCAAGGTCGGCGCGTCCGCGCCGACTCCCCCGTTCCCCGCCGTGCCCGGAGGCTGCATGCCTCGCTCGTCCGTCGCGCTCCGATCGTGGTTCTTCCGAGCCTTCGTCCTCGGGGGGGCCTTCCTGTGCCTCCCGCCCGCGCGGATGGCCTGCTCGGGGGAGGATCCGCCCGTCCCTGCGCCGTCCCCGGGCCCGGACAAGCCCGAGCCGGCCCCCGCCCCCGAGGCCCCGGCGCCCGCGCCGCTCCCCCCCCTGCCTCCCGCGCCCCCGGGGCCTGCCGGGATGGTGTACGTACCGGTCGAGGGGGTGGGCGAGCTCAAGGTCGGCACGACGCCGGAGGAGATGCTCCGGGTCGTCGGCCGCCGCGCGAAGGAGCTGCTCCCCCAGCTGTGCTTCGAGACGCCGCGCTGGTCGCCCGTGCTGACCCGCTACTTCCTCGACGCCACCGAGGTCACCAACGCGCAGTACAAGGTGTTCGCCGACGACCGCTACCGGGCCACCTTCAAGACCGGCACCACGGCGCTCAGCAACCTGGAGGAGATCGCCGGCTACTTCGCCTACGGGGACCCGAAGGGCTGCGCGAAGGAGAAGGACGAGGTCTCGCCGCTCCAGCTCTACTTCCTGAACAAGCCCGCTCTCGAGGCCGCGGTGCCCGACATCGCCAAGGGGCCCCAGGGTCTCAAGGGCGTGAAGCTCGCCGCGTTGCCGCCCGACATCGAGCTCGTGGTCTACAAGATGCGGCTTCCCGAGCTGTGGTTCGTGGACTCCGACAAGCTCGAGGGGGACGCGGCGCCGGACCATCCGGTGCGCGACGTCAGCTACCTCGAGGCCGAGCGGTTCGCCGAGTGGGCCGGGAAGCACATCCCGACGGAGGCGGAGTGGGAGTGGGCCGCGCGCGGCCCCCAGGGCCGCGAGTTCAGCTTCGAGGGCCCCTGGCACGAGACGACGGTGGACCCGATCACCGGGAAGAAGAAGGCCGAGAACCGGGTGAACTGGCTCGACCTCGGGATCACGAGCCCCAAGTCGCACAAGCCCACGACGGTCGCGGTGGAGGACATGCCGGAGGGCAAGAGCTGGTGCGGCTGCTTCCACATGGGGGGCAACGTCAGCGAGTGGACCTCGTCGTGGTTCTCCCCCTACCCGGGCTGGACCGACCCCTTCGCCAACGTGAAGGGCGCGGGCGAGAACCAGTTCGCGAATCTCTACCCCGACTTCGTGAAGGTGATCCGCGGCGCCTCGTGCGCCGATCGCGAGGCGCTCGTCCTCCGGCTCGCCTACCGCAACTTCGTCGGCGGCGGACGTGAGGCCCGCCCGATGCCCCAGAACCGGTTCGAGTACGTGGGCTTCCGCTGCGCGGCCTATCTCACGCCCGGCCTCGACCGCCTCGAGCCCTCGATCGCCCGCCTGCTGCGCCCGAAGAAGGTCAAGTCGGAGTGGATCGCGCGCGAGCGGTACGGGGGCGGCGCGGCCAACAAGTACGTGCCCATGGGCACGGTGCCCGACAACCACGTGTTCGTGACGGGCGGCTCCTCGGCGATCCTGATGGCCCCGTTCCACGTGCTCCAGAACGACCCCAAGGAGAACCCGATCGCGCGGAGCGCGCAGGACCTCGTGGCCGCCTCCGCCACCGCCGAGGGGATCGTGTTCGGCGTGTTCCACACGGACATCACGGTGGACAAGTTCGCCGCCATGGACCCCAAGGTCGCGCTGCCCGACGCCGGGGCGGGCTTCCGCAAGGGCAGCAAGCCGAAGAAGGTCCCGCCGCCGGCGACCCTGCCGGGCAAGACGCTCGCGCCGGACACCTACGTCCTCTCCCTCGTCCACGGCCGCGTCGCCGTGATGCGCAGCAACCTCGACTTCGTGGGCTTCCTCGACGAGAAGCCGAAGCTCGAGGGCAAGAAGCTCAAGAAGAACGAGAAGGGGGAGTTCGAGCTCCCCCCCACCACGTTCCTGATCGAGAGCGACGCCGACACCGTCGAGGTGAAGACCTTCCTGGCCTCCGGAGGCAAGAACAGCGAAGGCGAGGGCTTCCTGCTCACCTTCCGCTTCTCGACCGTGTCCGGCGCGCTCGACAAGGCGGGCAGCTGGCGAGCGACCGAGGGCAAGTAGCCGCGCGCGGATTCCCCCGCCGAGCGGGTGAAAGAGTCGCCGAACGTGCGGCGGTTGATCCCGATGCGAGGTGGATGCGTTCCCGACCCATCGGGCTCGATCGTCCAGTCCCGCGCGAGGATCCATCACGTGACCGCATGGCAGGGAACGACCTGCGGCGGCGAGCCGATCGTGTCCATGGCCTGACACCTTGGCGAGCCGCCGCGCTGCACGGGACTCGACGAGCAGCCCGTACGCCC
>CAZJJQ010000368.1:0-4676 GCA_964546345.1 uncultured Planctomycetales bacterium | reverse complement strand
GGGGCCGGGGGTGGCGACCGCGGGAGCGGGCACCGGGGGGGTGGCCCCCCGCCGGGGCTTGCGGCGCTCGACCCCGTGCACCCGGGGCATCTCATAGGGATCGGGGGATCCGACCCCGTCGGCCCCGTAGGGATCCTTCGCCCGGGAGGTCAGCACACCCCAGGTGATCCCGGCGACGACCGCGAGCCCCCCGACGAACACTGCGGCCAGAGGAAAGCCCCCTCCCTGGGGGGCGGGCCCCAGGGGCCCCCCGCGGGGAGCCTCGAGCCGGGTGAGAGTTCCGGCGCCCTCCCCCATGGCCCCCCCGGGCCCGGGCGGGGATTGCGGGGGCCGCGGCGGCGTCGGGGGGGGCGGCTCGCTCATCTCGCTCATGGGGGGGCATCCTAGCCTCGCGCGGGCCCTCGATGCACCGCGCGCTCTTCGGTCCGCCGTCCCCCCCCCCGACGCGCCCCTCTCCCCGCTGGGCGGGGACGAGGGAACGGCGTAGGGTGCTTCGGTGCCCCTCCCCCCCGCGCCCCCCACCTCGCCGCCCGGGCCGCCCCCGCCGCCGGAGGAGAGGTCTCCGGGCCCCGGGGCCGTCCGGCGGGAGGCGGAGCGCAGTGCTGCCTCGGCCGGCGTGTGGATGTCCGTCGGCCTCGAGTTCGGAGCCTCGGTCCTCCTGTTTTTCCTTCTAGGCGGGCTGTTGGATGATACATGGGGCACCCACCCTTGGATGAGGGTGGCGGGAGCCGGGCTGGGAGTCGTCCTCGGGATGTATCTCCTTGTCCAGCAAGCGCTTCGGTCGGAACGCGCCGGAAAGCCTCCGGCAGGTCCGAAGGCCGGTGCGCGCCCCCCGACGTCACCGCCCCGCGAGGGGCCCTCGAGCGATTGACAGCGACGTGACCCCCTCCCTCCCCCGATTCGCAGGAATCGCCGCGGCCACGCTGGGGGCGGTGTGCGCCGCAGGGGCGCTTCCCACGCGCTCCGCTGCCGGGACGGACGGCCTGGTCGCCATGGGCGTCGCCGCCTCCCTCGTGTTCGTGGGTGCGTTGCTCGGGTACCTGCCGATGCTCTCGAAGCTCGCGAGGACGGGCCCCGAGGGTCGGGCGAACGCGTTCCTGGTCGGGCTGGGGATCCGGCTGTTCTTCACGCTCGCGGGGGTGCTCGTCTTCGGCATGGGCCTCCTCCCCGCGCGCGTCGCGTTCCTCGTCTGGGCGGGCATCGGGTACGCGGTGCTCCTCGTCGTCGAGATCCTGGGCCTCGTCCGCGGGCTCGCGCGCGCCGCGACGCCCGTCGTCTCCCCCGTCGCGCACGCCCCCGTCACGCCTCCGAAGGGATCGGCCACCGCATGAACCTGCTCGGCGCCTTCCTCCCCGTGACGCTCGCGTCGGGCGACGACCCGATGTCGCACGTGGTCCCGCACCACCTGTTCGACCTCGGCGGGTTCTCGATCTCGAACCACGTGATCATGCTCGGGGTCGCGGCGCTGCTCATGCTGCTCGTCTTCCCGCTGGTGGCGAAGAGCAAGAGCCTGGTGCCGACCGGCTTCCGCAACCTGATCGAGTCGGTGCTCCAGTACATCCGCGAGCAGGTCGCGCGGCCCGTGCTGCACGACGCCACCGACCGGTTCATGCCGTTCCTGTGGACCGTGTTCTTCCTGATCCTGTTCGCGAACCTGCTCGGCGCGCTCCCCATCGACCCGCTGATCACGTGGATCACGGGCAAGCCGTCGCACTACGCGGGCACGGCCACGGGCAACATCTCGGTCACCGCGGGCCTCGCGCTCTGCGCGTTCTTCGCGGTCCACATCTCCGGGATGATGCAGCAGGGCGTCGGACACTACTGGAAGAACTTCGTCCCCCACGTCCCGGCGGCGCTCTACCCGCTGATGCTGATCCTCGAGATCGTGGGCGCCCTGGTCAAGCCGTTCGCGCTCGCCATCCGTCTCTTCGCGAACATGATCGCCGGCCACATCGTGCTGGCGATCATCCTGGGCTTCACGACCATGCTGGCGCACGGCGTGAGCGGCACGAGCGTCGGGGTGTCCTTCGCCTCGGTGCTCGGCTCCACGTTCATCAGCCTGCTCGAGCTGTTCGTCTGCTTCCTGCAGGCCTACATCTTCACGTACCTGACCACCCTCTTCCTCGGCATGGCGGTGCATCCCGAGCACTAGCCGTCCGGGGCCGGGCCTCCGTCGGGAGGCCGCCCCCGCCGACCCCCGCTCTCCGTTCCGTTCACGTCGCCTTTCCACAACCTGCTTCTCACCACCTTGGAGGAGACCCGATGGGCCTCTCGCTCGCGAACCTGTTCAACACCGTCCTCGCCGCGGAGGGCGCCGGCGGCATCTTCGGCGTCAACGGCCTGCTCGCCATCGGCGTGGGCCTCGTCGTCTTCGGCGCCGCGAAGGGCATCGGCGCGATCGCGGGCAGCGCGGTCGAGTCGATCGCGCGCCAGCCCGAGGCCGGCGGCCGCATCTTCACCAGCATGATCATCTCGGCCGCGCTCATCGAGGGCTTCACGTTCTTCGCCCTCGTCGTGTGCATGCTCGCGAAGCAGTAGGACCCAGACCTCGGCGACGTGGGGGCCCGCGGGCGCACCCCGCGGGCCTCCTCCCCGTCGCACCGCGTCCGGGACCCCGTCCCGGCCGTCCCCGTCCCGCGGACGCCCCGCGTCGCCCCTCCGGAGGGCCCATGCCGAAGCGCCTGATCCCGATCCTGTCCCTGCTGCTGGTGACGTCGCTCGCTCTGGCCGCCCCCGCGTTCGCGGAGGAGGCTCCCCACGGGGGCGGGGGCGAGCACGGCGGCGGCGGCGCGAGCTTCCTGATCCCCGACGTGGCCGTCGCCATCGCGACGATCCTCGTGTTCGTGCTGCTCCTCGTCGTCCTCAAGAAGGCCGCCTGGGGCCCCATCCTGTCGGGCCTGCAGGCCCGCGAGAAGGGCATCCGCGACGCCATCGAGGGGGCCGAGAAGGCCAACGCCGACGCGAAGGCCATGCTCGCCGACTACACCCAGAAGGTCGGCAAGGCGGCCGAGGAGGCGCGGGCCATCCTCGAGGAGGGCCGCCGCGACGCCGAGCAGCTCAAGGCGCGCATCGTCGCGGAGGGCACGGCCGAGGCCGCGCGCGAGCGCGAGCGTGCGCTGCGCGACATCGAGATCGCCCGCCAGGGCGCCCTGAAGGACGTCTACGACCAGGTGGCGGTGGTCGCCACCGAGGTCGCCGGACGCATCCTCGGCGAGCGCCTCGACCCCGCCGGCCACCGTCGCCTCGTGGACGAGGCGGTCGGCGCCTACGAGCGCACCCGCAAGGCGCCGGGAGCGCGCGCGTGAGCGCACGGGGCACCGAGAGCCTGGGCGCCGTCTACGCGGAGGCGCTCTCCGACGCGGCCGAGCCGCTCGGCCTCCTCGAGGAGGTCGGCGCCGACCTCGCGGCGCTCGCCGCGCAGTGGCGCTCGGGTCGCGAGCTGGAGGCCTTCTTCATGTCCGGCGCCATCCGCCGCGACGAGAAGGCCCGCACGCTCGAGACCGCGTTCCGCGGCCGCACCGGGAAGGTGTTCGTGGACTTCCTGCAGGTGCTGCTCAAGCGCAACCGCATGTGGCTCCTCCCGGACGTGGCCGACGCGTACGGGAAGATCCTCGACCACAAGCTCGGCCGCGTGCCCGTCACGGTGGTGACCGCGGCCCCCGTCTCCGATGCCGACCTCGAGGGCTGGCGCGCCCGCGTCCGCGCCGCCATCGGCAAGGAGCCCGTCCTGTCCCACGAGATCCGGCCCGCCCTGATCGGCGGCGCCGTGCTCCGCGTGGGCGACACCGTGGCCGACGGCAGCGTGCGCCGCCGGCTCTCCGAACTCAGGGCCCGCATCGCAGCCGCGGGCATGGCGAACCAGGGAACCAAGTAGGCCCCCATGCGCATCAACCCCGAAGAGATCGCGTCCGTCCTCCGCAAGGAGATCGAGTCGTACAAGAGCGAGCTCGACGTCGCCGAGGTCGGCACCATCCTCGAGGTGGGCGACGGCATCGCCCGCATCTACGGCCTCGACCGCGCGCTCGCGGGCGAGATGCTCGAGTTCGAGGGCGGCGTCCGCGGCCAGGTCTTCAACCTCGAGGAAGGCTCCATCGGCGCCATCATCCTCGGCGACTACAAGGACCTGAAGGAGGGCCAGATGGTGCGCCGCACGGGCGCGCTGCTCGAGGTCCCCGTGGGCGCGGGGCTGATCGGGCGCGTCGTGGACGCCCTCGGCAACCCCCTGGACGGCAAGGGCCCGATCGTCGCCGAGACGACCCGCCCGGTCGAGATGATCGCCCCCGGCATCGCCGACCGGCAGCCGGTGAAGGAGCCGCTCCAGACGGGCATCAAGGCCATCGACGCCATGACGCCCATCGGCCGCGGCCAGCGCGAGCTCATCATCGGCGACCGCCAGACGGGCAAGACCGCCGTCGCCGTCGACACGATCATCAACCAGAAGGGCAAGGACCTCATCTGCATCTACGTCGCGGTCGGCCAGAAGGCCTCCACGATCGCGAACGTGGTGAGGAAGCTCGAGGAGCACGGCGCGATGGCCTACACCATCATCGTCGCCGCCTCGGCCTCCGACCCCGCGGCCACCCAGTACATCGCGCCGTACTCCGGCTGCACCATGGGCGAGTACTTCCGCGACCGCGGGCAGGACGCGCTCATCATCTACGACGACCTGACCAAGC
>CAZJJQ010000367.1:0-4697 GCA_964546345.1 uncultured Planctomycetales bacterium | reverse complement strand
AGTACTCGGCGAGCGTCTCGCCCTTCCAGGCGAACACGGGCACGCCGCTCGGAGCCTCGGCGGTGCCGTGGGGGCCCACGGCCACGGCCGCGGCGGCGTGGTCCTGCGTGCTGAAGATGTTGCACGAGGCCCAGCGCACGTCGGCGCCGAGCGCGACCAGGGTCTCGATCAGGACCGCCGTCTGGATCGTCATGTGGAGCGATCCGACGATGCGCGCGCCCTTCAGGGGCTGCGCCTTGCGGTACTCGGCGCGGATCGCCATCAGGCCGGGCATCTCTACCTCGGCGAGGCGGATCTCCTTGCGGCCGAACTCGTGGAGGGACAGGTCCTTCACCTTGAAGTCGGTCGCCGCGAGCACCCGGCGGGCGCTCTGCTTCGGGGCCTGCTTGCGCTGCGTCTCGTTCGTCGCGGTCATGGGGCTCTCGGGGGGAAGTGGGGGGTCGGAAGGGAGAGGGTCGGGAGCGGTCGTCGGGGAGGTCGGGGGGCGGCGGGGGCGCGGGCTGCGGTGCGTCAGCGCCGACGCAGGGGCTTGCGCCCCGTGACGAGGAACATGGGGAGCTCGAGGCGTTCGCCCGCGGGCGAGGTGACGCGGTAGCGGTCCACGGCCGCGGACCGCGTCACGTCGCTGAAGCCCGCGCGCGCGAGCGCGCCCACGACCTGGTCGGGACGAAGGCCGAGCCGCAGGTCGCCCATGGTCTCCCGCATCCACTCGGCCTCGTGGGGCTCGAGGTCGGAGACCACGAAGGCGCCGCCGGGCTTGAGGACGCGCAGGACCTCTCGCGCCGCCGCCCCGAAGTCGGGGAGGTGGTGCCAGACGAGGTTGGCGAAGGCGGCGTCCACCGCGTCGTCCTCGATGGGCAGCGCGTCGAGCTCGCCCCGGCGGAACTCGACCGCGCCCTCGAAGCGCTTGCGCCGCGCCGTCGCCAGCATGCGCTCGCTGTGGTCCACGGCGAGCACGCGGGCGCCGCGCTCCGCGAGGAGGGTCGAGAGGAAGCCGGCCCCGCAGCCGAGGTCGGCCACGACCTGGCCCCGGGGCCACGCCTGCGCCAGCACCTCCGCGCGCAGGGAGCCGGTGGAGAAGTCCTCGCCCACCTCGACCCAGCGCTCCGCCAGGCGGTCGTGCGCCTCGCGGCTCTTCTTCCGCCGCTGCTCGAGCACGACGGCCAGCGCCTTCGCGTCGGCGCGGCTCTCGGGCGACTCGAGGAACGGCGCGATCACCGCCGCGTGGAGCGCGGGGGTGAGCGGGCCGGCCTCCACGGGCTCCACCAGCGAGTGGAAGCTCCAGGTGCCCTCGCGCCGGTCGCGCACGAGGCCCGCCCGCTTGAGCCGGGAGAGCTGGGTGCTCGTGCGGCTCTGCTGGAGGCCCGTGATGCCGCACAGCTCCTGGACGGCAAGCTCCGCGCGCGCGAGCAGGCCGCACAGCCGCAGCCGGACGGGGTCCGACAGCAGCCGGAGCGTGGTCTGGAGGTCGGCGAGGGCGGAGGCCATCTGCGCATCACCATATCACGATGTCGTGATGCGTCGAGCCGGAGCGGCGGCGCGGGGACGGATCCTCCGCCCCCGCCCTACTTCGTCGGCTCCTGCGGCGGCGCGGGGTCCATGCCCGCGGGAGGGGCCCCGGGCTTCGGGGCCTCGGGCTTCGGGCCCGCGGGCGCGGCCTTCGGCGTCACCGTGACCACGAGGGAGGCCTCCTTCGTGGCGTACCTGGCGAAGGTCTCCCGCACCTGCTGGGCCGTCATCGCCTGGTAGGCCGCGGGGGCGCCGAGCACGTCGTCGAGCCTCGTGCCGCGGAACGTCATCCGCTCGAGCCGGCTCATCCACCAGGCCGGGTCCTTCAGCTGCTCGGCGAAGGTGTTCGCGACCTGCTTCTTGGCGACCGTGAGCTCCTCCTCGGTGGGGCCCGAGGCGGAGAACGCGGCGTACATGGACGCGAGCTTCTCCACGAGCGCCGCCACCTTGTGTGGCTCGGTGGGGGCGGCGGCGGAGAAGGTGCCGAACCCGGGGAAGACGCTCCCCGGGCGCGAGCCGACCCCGATGCTGTAGACGAGCTGCGCCTGCTCGCGCACCTCGGTGGTCATCCGGGTGGAGAGGATGGAGGCGGCCATGGACAGGGCCCTGGCGTCCGCCACGTTCGTCTCGTCCGCGCCGTAGAAGCCCGAGGAGACGAACGCCTGCGGGGTGGGGGAGTCGATCTCCAGCGCGCGCACCCGGGGCCCCTTCGGGCGCGCCAGCGTGCGGAGCGCCTCGTAGGTGCGGGGGCTCACGCGCGGGCGCGCGGGGAGCGAGCCGAGGTAGCGCGTCACGAGCTCGAGGGCCCTCTCGCGGGGCAGGTCCCCGACGATGGTCACCTCGATCGGCGACTCCGCGACGAGGCGCTCGAGGAAGGCCTGCGAGGCCTCGAGCGTCAGCCGATCGACCTCCTCGGGCGTGAGGGGCTGGAGCCGGGTGTCGTCGTCCGGGTACGGGACCGACGCCGCCGTGCGCATCCCGAGCGTGGCGGGGTTCTTGAGCGCCTCGGGCAGCATCTGGCGCAGGGTCGCCTGGAGCTGGGCGAAGGCGGAGGCCTCGATCCGCGGCTGCGTCAGCAGCAGGTGCGTCAGCTGGAACGCGCTCTCGAGGTCGTCGGGGCTGCCGGAGATCGTGAGGGAGATCCAGCCGGGGCTCCCCCCCCCGCCCCCGCCGCCCCCACGACCCCCCCGGCGGCCGCCTCCGCCCCCGCCCCGGACCGAGGCCTTCCGGCCGAGCATGAGGTCACGGACGTCGTTCGAGGAGAGGGACTTCGTGGCGGGCCGGCTCCAGGCCAGCTGGGCCGCCGTGGTGATCCCTCGGTTCGCCGCCGTCTCGTGGAGCTCGCCGCCGAGGAGGGAGACGTCGATCGAGACCTCGTTCTTGCGCGTGTCCATGAAGAGGTGATGCACGCGCACGTCGTTGCCGAGCCAGCCGGACCAGACCTTGGTGGCCGGGTGCTCCTCCCCCTCCTTCACCGTGCCGGGCTTGGGCAGCTCGGCCATCAGCCGGGTCGCGTGGGTGGCGGCGACCTCCTGCGTGGGCTTGGCGGCCAGGGCCTTCGTGCCGAGCTCGAGCAGCTGCGCCTCGGTGGGGAGCGCGAGGGCGGACGGCAGGGTGGCCACGAACGCGACCGCCTTCGGGTCGTACTCCGCCGCGAAGCGCCTGCCGACCTCCTCGGTCGAGATCGCCGGCAGCAGCCGCCGGAGCAGGTCGAGGCGCTGGGCCGGGGAGAGCATGGCCTCCCCGGAGGTCACGTCCCCGTTCAGGCGCGTCATGAGGGCCTGCGCGGGCACCGTGGCCTCGGTCTCCACCCCGCGTTCCGCGGACGCGATCCACTGCTTCTTCACGTCCTCGACCTCCCGGGCGGTGAAGCCGAAGGCACGGGCACGTTGGAGCTCGAGCGCGCTCTCTTCGAGGGCGGCCTTCCACCGGCCCGGGGCGGCCCTGCAGGAGAGGGTCCACGACCACAGCGTCGCGCCGTCGGACCCCGAGCCCACGCGCGCGCGCACGTAGCTCGTGCCGCCGGCGGCGACCTTGTCCTCGAGCCGGCGGTTGAGCGCGGACTCGCCGACCGAGAGGACGAGCTCGTCGCGGAGCCGCGCCACGGTGGTGGCGGGCGGGCGCGCCGGCTCCATGCGCGTGATCTCGAGGTCCTCGGAGTTGATCTCCGCGTCGCTCGCGACCACGGCGAAGCTCTCCGTGTACGCGCGGACCCCGGAGGGCACCGGCGTGGGGCGCGGCCGCTTCGGGGCGGCCCCGAACGCCTCCCCCAGGAGCCTCACGACGAGGGCCGGGTCGGCATCCGCGACCACCATGAGGGTGGCGTTGGACGCCCCGTACCAGGTGCCGTAGTAGTCGCGGAAATCCGACTCCTTCACGCTGTCGATGGTCTCGGGCGTGCCGATGGGGGCCCGGTCGCCGAGCCGCGAGCCGGGGGCGATGCGCTTGCGGACCGCGTCGCTCGTGCGCTGGCGGCCGGAGAGGCGGGTGCGCCGCTCCTCCTGGATGATCTGGCGCTCCGACTCGATCTCCTTGGGAGAGAGCAGCAGCTGGTGGGTCACGTCGGAGAAGAACGTCAGGCCCTTCGTGAGCGTCTCGGGCTTCACGTCGGGGAGCGAGAGCTGGTAGGTCGTCTGGTCGAAGCTCGTGAACGCGTTCTGGTCCCGCCCGAACGTCATTCCGAGCGACTGGAAGAACGGGATGAGCGAGCCCGCGGGGAAGTGGGCCGAGCCGTTGAAGGCCATGTGCTCCAGATAGTGGGCGATGCCGCGCTGCGGGTCGGTCTCGTTGAGCGAGCCCGTGTGCAGATGGAGCCACATCAGGGCGCGCCCGGGCGGGACCGCGTGCCGACGCACGACGTAGCGCAGGCCGTTCTCGAGCGTGCCGGTGACGAGCGACGGGTCGGTCGGGAGGGGTTCGTCGTCCGCGGCGACGGCGTGGGACCGGGCCGCGCCGATCGCGAGCGCGCACACGAGGAGGAGGAGCGAGCGGTGGAGCTTGGGACCGTCCGGGAGGGAGGCCGGCCGAGGCCGGCGGGGCGCGGCGCGTCCGGCGGACCGTGCGTCCACGGGTCCGCGGAGGCGGACCCCGGGCATCGCGCGGCGCGAGGGGCGTGGCGGCAGGATACTCGTCGCTCGGCGCGCAACCCCTCCGGGGCGCCGCCGGGCCGCGCCCGCGATCGCACGCGG
>CAZJJQ010000366.1:0-4703 GCA_964546345.1 uncultured Planctomycetales bacterium | reverse complement strand
CGAGGCCCTCTGCCGCCTCGCCCGCGTGAGCGCCCTGCGCGCGGGCCGCGGCGTGGTGGACGCGACGGACCTCGCCGGCTGGGTGATGCCCGTGCTGCGCCACCGCCTCCTGCCGTCGTTCGAGGCCGAGGCGCGGGGCCTGGTCGGGGACGCGCTCGTCGCGGACGTCCTCCACGACCTGCCCGAGCTCCCCCGAGAGGTGGAGCAGCTGTTGGCGACCCTCGAGCCGGGGTAGTTCGCTCTCGGTGGGCGGGGCCTCCACCGAACCGGTGGCGACGGACCTCTCACGTTCGTGGGAGGGCTTCCGCACGGGTTCTCCCCGGGACGAGATGGGTTCCCCCCGAAAGAGCACGGGCCCGCGATCGGGGGATCGCGGGCCCGTGGAGCGTGACCGAGCGGGAGCCTACTGCGAGGCGGTGGACGCCACGTAGCGCACGCCGGGGATGCTGACCGGGCTGTAGAAGTTCTTCGAGCCCGACACCGAGTCGATCACATCGACACGGCCCGCACCACGGGCGCAGACGTACAGGTCCACGGACGGGTTGCCCGTGTTGTCGTCCTGCGAGCCGCCGAAGTTGATCGAGAAAGGCGCCACCACCTGCTCCGTGCCGTAGTACCAGCACGGGGGAGGCGTGAACGCGATGCCCTTCGTCGGGCAGAGCGGCTGGCCCAGGATGCAGATGCGGCCCGCCGCGGCCGGCGTGACCACCGACGGACGGTGCGCGACGGCGACCGGGTTCGCACCCGTCTTGAACTCGCGGATGATGCGCGGGCCCGTGGCGCGCGTCGTGGACGGCGCCATGCCGAGGGTCACCAGCTGGTTCTTCGTCGAGCCCGACTCCGCGAGCGCGAAGAACGCGCCCGTGGCCGAGAACGTGAAGATCTCGTCGAGGCCCGCGGGGGCGTCGAAGCCCGCGAGCTCGCCGGTCAGCGAGTCGGGACGGGCGTTGTTCGAGAGGCCCGTGCCGCAGCCGGGGCCGGCCGTGTAGTAGGTCACCTTGCCGTCGCCCGGGATGCCCGAGCCGCCCTCGGACACGGCGGCGTACATGAGGACCGGCTCGACGGGGCTCGGCTGGAAGCAGGCGCTCACCGAGATGTCGTTCGGGAACGCGTTGCTGCCCAGCGCGAACTGCTTGATCGCCTCGCCCGTGCCCAGGTTCGTCGTCGTGAGGACGCCGTCCGTGAACAGGGTGATGAAGATCACCGGGATGCCGGGGCCGCCGAAGACGTACTCGCGGTTGTACGCGCCGTTCACCGGGGCCGTGATCGAGATCGCCTTCGGGGTGTTGCCCGTGGGCGAGACCTCGCTGACGAAGATCGGGCCCGTCAGGACCTGGAGACCGGGACGGATGTTGTTGATGTCGAAGGCGGTGAACGTGTTGGCCGACGAGTTCGTGGCCACCAGCACGTTGGCGGCCTGGCCGCCGCCCGTCTGGTTGGACAGGCCGCCCGGGCTCGGCGTGTTGATGAGGGCCACCGGCAGCGAGGTGCGGGTGTTCATCACCACGATCTGACCGGACTGGAACGACTGGATGTAGGCGAACGTGTGGCAGGAGACGCCGTCGGTCCGGGAGTCCACCGAGATCTCGAGCGGGTCGAACGAGAGGCCGAGGTTGGCCTTCGTCGTGATCCGGTCGTTCTGGTCGGCGAGCACGTTCTGGATGATCGGGGTGGTCTGGATGCCACGGACCGTGAGCGCGATCTCCTTCTGGTTGATCGTGTCGATCACGCCGACGCGATCGGAGGCCGACCAGTAGATGCCGTACTCGGGCTCGGGGTTGACCGGCAGGTTCGGCGGCGCGACCGTCTGGAACTGGAAGACGTAGGACACGAGCAGCGCGTTGTCGCTGCGGTCCTTGATGGGCGCGGTGTTGACGCCCCCGTCGCTGCCGATGACCGTCACCTGGACCTGGGTGCCGAACGGCAGGCCACCGAGCGTGGGATCGGCGCGCCAGACGATCTCGAAGCCGTTGCTCGGGAGGCTGGCCGAGTCGAGGAGGCTCTTGAGCTTCGGGAAGCCGGGGGCGGGCGCGATGGCCGGGGGCGCGCCGCCGCCGGGGATGAACGCGCCGGCGTCCACGACCTGGATCGTGTTCGTCGAGACCGTGGCCGACGAGATCGACTCGCTGAAGCGGATGATGATGTCGGGGCTCGTGGGCCCGAAGATCTTCGTCCGCACGTCGGCCACGTTGGTCTGGCCGGCCTGGGGCGCCGGCGGAGCGGCGCCCGCGCCGACCCCGGACGCGCCGTTGACCGGCACCGTCGTGACGACGATCGGGGCGATCGTGTCGGCCGCGCCGACCGTGAAGCTCGTGAAGACCGGGGTGCGATCGACCGGGTCGCCTTCCACGCTCTTCAGGTTCGCGAAGATGCCCACGGAGTACTGCCCGTCGGGCAGGGGCAGGGTGGCCGGCGTGAACAGGATCCGGTCGTCCCGGACCTCGACCCCGTTGACGGCCGGCAGGAGCGGGATGTTGCCGGTGCCCGGGATGTACTGGAGGAACTGGATCGACGAGAGGTCGATGCCGAGGGCGGGGTTGCCCCCGATGAACACCGACCGCGGGTCGATCTTGGTCTTGTTCTGGAAGAACACGCAGATCTTGCCGGGATAGGCCGGATCCGTGTTCACGGTCAGCGCCCCGTCCGTGTAGGTGGGGTTGGCCTGGCCCGTGTCCGTGTTGATCGGGCTCATCGTCGGGGAGAACTGCACGACGACGGGGTGCGGCACGTTGTTGCCGGCCGGCGAACCGGGGGCCCCCCCACCGCACGCAGCCGAGAAGCCCGTGACGAGGGCCAGAGCCATCGTCGTCCGCAGGAGCGTGTACCGGTCTGACATCCGCAGACTCCTAGCCGGGGGACCCGAAGGTCCCGGCGTTATAGGGACTTGCGTTCGCGCGCGCAAGCAAAAGGACCCGATCCAGACCTCCTCCCGGAGGATGCCCCCCCCGAGAAGCCGGAGGGCGCCTCGCGGAGGCCGGAATCGGAGACTCTTGAGAACGCGCGCCGTCCTCTTTCGCAATCCGCATGCCACCGGTGTTCTTGCCCGAGCGCGCCGAACCGACTAGAATCACACGACTTACGTCGTTTCCACGCCGGGGGGCCCAGGCAGCGCGGGCGACCGTGCGCTTCTGCTACACCCACGGGTCCCCCTCGGGACGAAAGTCCCGGATCCCCTCCCGCGCGATGGGTATGCTGCGTGCGGCTCCCTCGCCTCCCCCGGAGTCTCCCCATTCACCCCCTCCTACGCCCCCTCTGGGTCGCCTTGTGGGTGACGGCCGCCCTGGGCCTCCCCCTCGTCGGCACCCGATCCGCCCGAGCGGACGCCTGCCAGGACCTCCTCGTCCAGGCCGAGAAGCTGATCGCCCGGGGCGAGAAGGCGAAGGACCCCGTGCTGCTGCGCCAGGCGATCCAGGTCCTCGACCGGGCGGAGCAGGTCTGCCCCGAGGAGGCACAGGCCCCCTTCATGGCGGGGCTCACCTACGTCCTCCTCGGGGAGAAGGACGCGGCGGTCGGGGCGGGGATGCGCATGCTCGGCCTTCTCCGCCAGGCGAGCCTTCAGCAGAACCGCCCCCCGGGCGAGGCCGACCTCGACCCCCGGGTGCTCTACCTGGCCGGCCTCATCCGCCTCCACCTCGACCAGGACCCCGTCGGCGCCGAGCGCCAGCTCTCCCTGGTCCGGCAGCGGACGCCCATGTTCATGCCCCGCGCCGTCGAGTCCGCCCTGTTCTCCGCGGTCCTCCTGGTCGGCAGCCGCCAGATGCGGAAGGGCGACTACGAGCCGTCCGCCCGCAGCTTCCGGCGCGCGATCCTCCTGGCCGGCGACGACGTGGCCCGACGCGACGCCGCGCGGCGCAACCTCGCCCAGGTCTACCGGGCCGCCCACGAGTTCCCGAAGTCGGAGGAGATCCTCGTCGAGCTGGCGGGCGAGTACCCCCGCGACCCCGTGGTGCAGTTCGCGCTCGCGGGCGTGTTCGCCGACCAGCTCAAGTTCGACGAGGCGATTCGCACCTGGCGGATCGTGCTCCGCCTCCTCGACGAGAAGGCCCCGGTCGATCCCCGGGACCTCGAGCAGCTCCAGGAGTCCCGCCTCCGCTACGGGATCTCCCTCATCCTGGGCGCCAACAGCCCGGAGATGAAGGCCGCCGGGCTCGCCGAGATGCTCGCCTACGCGAAGGCGCACCCCGACGACGGCCGCGGCTGGTTCCAGCTCGGCCGCGTGTCCCACGAGGACCTCGACGACCAGGCGCACGCCGCCGAGTACCTCGAGAAGGCCCTCGTGATCGACCCCTGGTGCGAGCGGACCCTCCGCCTCCTCGTCACGATCTACACGGTCCACCTCCCCAACCCCGAGCGGGCCGCGAAGCTCTCGAACTGCCTCGAGAAAAACGCCGATCGCCGCAAAGCGGAGATCGAGCTGCGCAAGAAGGTCCGCTCCGACGGCACCGACGGCTGCTCGTAGCCCGCGCCGTCCCTCCCCCCGCGCGGCCCCTGCCGTTGACGGGTCGATCCCCGCGTGCGCGGGGCAGCCACCATCGTCGTTCGTGCGCACGACCAGGTCACGGGTCGATCCCCGCGTCCGCGGGGGAGCCTGCCCGACACCTTGAGCCACGGCGTCTCAATCGGGTCGATCCCCGCGTCCGCGGGGGAGCCGCCGGCCTCGGCGGCATGGTCGTCGCTCGGGAGGGTCGATCCCCGCGTCCGCG
>CAZJJQ010000365.1:0-4713 GCA_964546345.1 uncultured Planctomycetales bacterium | reverse complement strand
CTACGGGGCGAGCACCCCGCCGCGGCCGCCGTCGGCGCGGTTCACCTGGACGACGCCGGCCTTGGTGTCCTGGACGGTGCCGACGAACGTGGTCTGCTTGCCGTCCACGTTGAGCGTCGCCGCGTAGCCGCCGCCCTTCCCGCAGCCGGCCTCCACGGCCCGGCCCTTGCCGGTGCCCTCGTACAGGAAGAAGAGCCCGGCCTTCGTGTCGCTGGCCGCGCCGAGGTACGCCACCACCTTGCCGTCGGCGTTGTGGAAGTTGGCGCAGCCCGCGGCCGTGCCGAAGAGCGCCGCCCGGCGGGTGCCGCCCGCCTCGGAGACGGACACGACGCCGAGCTTCGCGTCGGACGCCGTGCCGACGTAGGCCGTCTCCTTGAGGTCCTGGTTGCGGAACGAGGCGTAGGCGCCGTTCGCGTTGGCGCCGATCACGCCGACGGGCTTCCCTTCGAGGGTGTGCCAGGCGAGCGAGCCGCCGGTCGCGTTGCCGCCGAGCACGGCGAGGACGACGCCGTCGGCGTTCACGATGCGGATCTCGGTGGCGGTGACGACGCCGAACGTGCCGTCCGCGGCGCCGTCCGCGCCCACGGAGCGCGTGCGGCCGAAGGCGGCCAGGAGGGCGACGGCCAGGGCGACGTAGACCACGATGCGCTCGATGCGGTGCATGGCGTTCTCCCGGGGGGACGCCTGCATGATCGCGCCGCGCCCGTGGGCTGCCCCTGCGGGCGCGGGGGTCGTCCGTGGGGAGGTCGGGGCTCCCCCGGCCCCCGCCGCCCCCCACCTCCCCCTCGACCCCTCCGTGTCCGCCTACGGGGGGCCCACGTACTTCATGCAGGCGATCACCACGCCCGCCACCGCGCCGCCGGTCAACGGGAGCACCTTCCACCACGTGGAGGTGCGCAGCGCGAACAGCCCTCCGAGGAGCGCCGTCAGGCCGCCGAGCGCGATCGCGTGGATCCCGAGGCCGAGGACCTGCGGGTCGTCGGCCACCGCGTCCTTCGCCTGCTGCGAGGACCCGAGCCACATCAGGCCCGCGAACCCGCCGACGAGGAGCGCCACGGTGAGCGCGAGCGTCAACGCCAGCGAGCCGGGCTTGCGCAGCCGTCCGAGCAGGAGGCAAAGCGCCGCCGCGGCGGCCGCCCACGGCGCGTAGCGCAGCGTCGCGAGCCCGAGCGTCCAGCCGCGGCGCTCGCGCGGCGGCAGGTCCTTCGCCTCGCGGACGAAGTGGTGCCCGAGGACGGACAGGTCGTGACCGTTCACGGCCTCGTTCTTCAGCATGCGGCGCGCGACCGCGACGACGTCGGCGGGCACGCCGTCGCGTCGCGCCTCCGCGTCGAGGCGCTCGAGGTCGGCGCGGCTCACGCCCACGGCGCCGACGTCGATGCGCGCGAGCCAGGGCAGGAACCACCCCGCGGCGATGGCGAGGAGGCCGACGAACGCGAGGAGGGTCGCGATCGAGAGAGGCGGCGCGGGCGGGGGCGGCAGCGCGGAGGGGTCGGCGTCCATGGGCGTCCGTGGAGAGGGGAGGCGGCAGGGTCGCATGGAGCGGGGGGGAGGAGGCAGGGGGCGGCGGGGGCCGTGAAGGAGGGGCGGGACGACGGTCGCGCGGGCGTCCCTCCGACCGATGGCGGCCAGGGCCCCGGTGCGTGGGACACTGGGCACGGAAACGACGGGAGGCGTCCCATGGCCGGACCGAGTCCTCTGCCCCCGCAGGCGCTGGCGCGGCGCTGCGACCCGGCGACGTTCCCGTTCGACACCACGGCGTCCCTCGGGGACCTCGACGCGCCGCTCGGGCAGGAACGGGCCGTGGAGGCGCTGCGGCTCGCCATGGGCCTGCGCCAGCCCGGCTACAACGCGTTCGTCGCCGGGCCGCCGCAGTCGGGGCGGCACACGATCGTCCGGCGGCTGCTCGAGGCGAGGGCCGCGACGGAGCCCGCCCCCGAGGACCTCTGCTACGTCCACGACTTCGGCCTCGCGCACCGGCCGCGCGCGCTGCGGCTGCCCGCGGGGCGCGGGGCGGCGCTCCGGCACGACGTGGCCGCGCTCGTCGAGGACCTGCGGGCCACGATCCCCCTCGCGCTCGAGAGCGACGACCACAAGGCGCGGCGGCGCGCGCTCGGCGAGGACCTCAAGGAGGAGCACGAGCGGGCCCTCGAGGACGTGCGCAAGGACGCGAAGGCGCGGGGGTTCGCTCTCCTGCATTCGCCCATGGGCTTCGCGTTCGCGCCCGTCAAGGACGGCGAGGTGATCGCCCCGCCCGCGTTCCAGGCGCTGCCCGAGGAGGAGCGGCGCCGCATCGAGCGGGAGATCGAGAGCCTCCAGGAGCGGCTCCGGGCGGTGCTCGACCGCCTGCCGCAGGTGGAGCGCGAGCTGCGGTCGAGGCTCAAGGTCCTGCTCTCCGAGACGCTCGAGGCGGCCATCGCGCCTCGGTTCGCGGAGGTGCTCTCGGCGTGGGACGCGCTCCCCGACGTCCGCGCGCACCTCGAGGCGCTGCGGCGCGACGTGCTCGAGAACGCCGCGACGTTCCTGCCCGGCGCGGCGCCGCAGGAGAACGAGGAGGGGGCGCTGCCCGACGGGTTCCACGTGGCCCCCGACTCGGGCGTGCTGCGCCGGTATCGCGTGCTCGTGCTCGTGGACCACGCGGGCGCGACGGGCGCGCCGGTCGTCTACGAGGACCACCCCACCTACGCGAACCTCGTCGGGCGGGTGGAGTACGTGTCGCAGCTCGGCGCCCTGGTGACCGACTTCAACCTGATCCGGCCGGGAGCGCTGCACCGGGCGCGCGGCGGCTACCTCGTGCTCGACGCCCGCGAGCTCCTGATGCAGCCCTACGCCTGGGAGGGGCTCAAGCGGGCCCTGCGGTCCCGTTCGCTGCGCATCGAGTCGCTGGGCCAGATGCTCTCGCTCGTGAGCACGGTGTCGCTCGAGCCCGAGGCGATCCCGCTCGACGTGAAGGTGGTGCTCATCGGGGAGCGGCGCCTCTACGACCTCCTCGACGCGCTCGACCCCGACTTCCCCTCCCTCTTCAAGGTGGCCGCCGACTGGGACGACGAGGTCGCGCGTTCGCCCGAGCGCGACCTCCGCTACGCCGGCCTCGTGGCGACGCTCGCGCGCGGGGCCGGGCTGCTGCCGCTCGACCGCGGGGCGGTCGCGGCCGTGATCGACCGGGCGTGCCGGTGGGCCGGCGACGTGGACCGCCTCACGACGCGCGTGGGGCCCGTGGGGGACCTGCTGCGCGAGGCCGACTTCGCCGCACGGGGCGCGGGCCGCTCGATCGTGGGCGCCCCGGACGTCGCGACGGCCCTCGCCGCGTTCGAGCGCCGCGAAGGCCGGCTGCGGGAGCGGGTGCTCGAGGAGCTCCGCAAGGGGACGTTCCTCGTGGACACCGACGGGGAGCGCGTGGGCCAGGTGAACGGGCTCGCGGTCGTCTCCGCGGGGAGGATGGCGTTCGGCCGCCCCAGCCGGATCACGGCGAAGGTGCGCCTCGGGCGCGGCGAGGTCATCGACGTCGAGCGGGAGGTCGAGCTCGGCGGGCCCATCCACAGCAAGGGCGTGCTGATCCTCTCGGCCTTCCTCGGGGCGCGCTACGCGACCGACCACCCGCTCTCGCTCTCCGCGTCGCTCGCCTTCGAGCAGTCCTACGGCCTCGTGGACGGCGACAGCGCCTCCTCGGCGGAGGGCTACGCGCTCCTGTCCGCGCTCGCGGACGTGCCCCTGTCCCAGGCGCTCGCGGTCACGGGGTCGTTGAACCAGCACGGCGAGGTCCAGGCGGTGGGGGGCGTGAACGAGAAGATCGAGGGCTTCTTCGCCCTCTGCGCCGCGCGTGGGCTCACCGGACGGCAAGGCGTGCTGATCCCGGCGGCGAACGTGCGCCACCTCATGCTGGACGAGGAGGTCGTCGCGGCGTGTCGGGCCGGCCGCTTCCGGGTGATCCCCGTGGCGAGCATCGACGAAGGGCTCGAGGCGCTCACCGGCCTGCCGGCCGGGGTGCGGGACGCCTCGGGGCGGTTCCCCGAGGGCTCGGTCAACGCCCGCGTCGAGGCGCGCCTGATCGCGCTCGCGCGGCGGCGCCTCGAGCTCGGGAACGGCCCGAAGGCGGAGGAGAAGAAGGGAGGGCCGTCGTGAGCGACGCCGTCGTCCGTCGGGTGCTCGTGGCGCTGGACGCGTCGGCGCCGGGGCGCGCGGCCCTCGAGGCCGCGTCCGTGCTGGCCGACCGCATCGGGGCCGAGCTGGCGGCCCTCTTCGTCGAGGACGAGAACCTCCTGCGCCTCGCGGCGCTGCCGCGCGCCACGGCGTTCTCGGCGACCGGCGCGGGGGCCCGCACCCTGGACCCGATCTCCATGGGCCGGGAGCTGCGCGTCGTGGGAGAGCGCCTGCGCCGGGCCGTGGAGGACGTCGCCTCGCGCCTGCGCGTGCACGCGACGTTCCGCGCCACACGGGGACACGTCCTCCCCGAGATCCTCGCGGCCGCGCGGGAGGCCGACCTCGTCGTGATCGGGCGTCGGGGGGAGAACGCCGGCCCGCGCGCCCTCGGCTCCACCGCGCGCGCCGTGGCGTCCACCGGACGCGCGGTGCTCCTGATCGCCGCGGACGAGCGGCTCGAGGCGCCGGTCGTGGTGGCCGTGGACGGCAGCGCGGAGGGTGACGCGGCGCTCGATCTGGCTGCGGCGGTGGCGCGGGCCGCCCGGGGTCGGCTCGTCGTGCTCGCGGCGCCGG
>CAZJJQ010000364.1:0-4722 GCA_964546345.1 uncultured Planctomycetales bacterium | reverse complement strand
GCAGCGGGGGCCCGCTCGACGCGCTCCGCGCCGCCCTCGACGCGAAGGCGCCCGACGGGGTCCGCCGCGAGGCGGCGCGGGCGCTCGGCTTCCTCGGCGACGCGGCCGCGCTCCCCCTCCTCCTCGGCGAGCTCAAGAGCGAGCAGCCCGACTCGGTCCGCTCCCGGGCGGCCGTGGCCGTGGGCGCCCTGCGACGTCCCACCGCCGTGGACCCGCTCATCGCGCTCGCGTCCGACCGCTCGGCGGGCGATCTCGCCCGAGCGGTCGCGGTCGCCGCCCTGGGGCTGCTCACCGATCCGGAACGGGTGCGCAGCCTCTCCCGACTCTCGAGCGACTTCGGCGGCTCGGCCGTCTCCGACGCCCTCGGACAGGCGCTCTCGCTGCTGTAGGAGGGGCCGAAGGCGCGCCGGAGGCATGCACGACGCCTCCGGGGTACAACGGCGCGCCCTCCCGGGAGCCCCCATGCGCCGTTTCCTCCCCCTCGGTCTCGCCCTCGCCCTGGTGGCGCTCGCCACGGGCCTCCGCCCGAACCCCGCGGCGGCGAAGGACGCGGAGGCGCAGTGGACGGTCTTCGTCTACCACGACGCCGACTGCAACCTCGAGGCGCCCATGATCCAGGACCTCGAGGAGATGCTCGCCGTCGGCAGCTCCGACGCGGTGCAGGTCGTCGCCCTCGTGGACCGGCACCCGGGCGCGGAGGAGCCGTTCTCGGGAGCGGGCGTCGGAGGCCTGAAGGACTGGAGCAGCGCCAAGCTCTGCCACGTCGAGAAGGGGAAGCTCGTCGAGCTCGCCGACTGGGGCGAGGCCAACCTCGGCAATCCCACCACGCTGACGCGTCTGCTCGCCGAGGGCGTGGCCCGCTTTCCCGCCCACCGCTACGCGCTGATCCTCGGCGACCACGGCATGTCGTGGCCGGGCATCTGCGCCGACGACTCGAACCAGGACGACTTCCTCGACCTCGCCGAGCTCGCGAAGGCGATCGGGGGCTTCGCGAAGGAGCACGGCCCCTTCGAGCTGCTCGGGTTCGACGCCTGCGTCATGGCGAGCCTCGAGGTCGCGCACGCGATGGCCCCGTTCGCGAAGACCCTCGTCGCGAGCGAGGAGCTCGAGCCCGGCACGGGCTGGGACTACACGGCGACCCTCTCCGCCCTGGAGGCGAGCCCCGACATGGACGGGCTCGCCCTGGGCCGCGTCATCGCCGACGCGTTCAAGGCCTCCTTCGCCAAGCCGCCGGAGGAGCTGGATCCCCAGGTCGGCGCCACCGTCACCCTCTCGGTGGTGGACCTCTCGAAGGTGGCGGCCGTCACGAAGGCCACCGCGGCGCTCGCGGCCGTGCTCGGCAAGGCTTTCGCCGAGAAGGGCCGCGACGCCTGGCTGCCCGTCGCGCGCGCACGCGCGAAGGCGGAGGAGTACGGCCGCAGCGCCGACCCGTCCGCGGAGGGGATGGCCCTCTTCGACCTCGCCGACCTTGCCGCCCACCTCGCGAAGTCCGACGCCGCGGGCGCCCGCACCGCCGCCGAGGCGGTCGCGAAGGCCGTCCGCGAGGCCGTGACGCACACGATCCGCGGCTCGGCGCGCCCCTCCTCGAACGGGCTCTCCCTCTACTTCCCGCGCTCCGCGCAGCGGCTGCCCGCCGCCTACGCAGGTCTCGGGTTCGCCGAGGCCTCCGGCTGGGCCGCCGCGCTGCACGCGTTCGGCACGCTCACCGACGGCGACGCCGCCCAGCCCGCCCTCGCCGCACCCGAGGCTGCGGGCCACGAGCTCGAGCCCGGCGCGACGCTCACCCTGACGGCGGGCGTCGCCGACGCCGACGACGTGGACGAGTCGAGCTTCGTCCTCGCCGTGCCGCAAGACGGCGGCCCGATCGTGCTGGGCTCCGTGCCCACCGAGCTGTCCGACGACGGCAAGCTCTCCGAGACGTGGGACGGCGGCTGGTTCGCGCTCGCGCAGGGCGAGAAGCACCTCATCGTCCCCATCACGGGCTTCGACGAGGCCGACGAGACCGACGACGTCGGCGAGGGCCAGATCCTCGCGGAGGTCCCCGGCCAGGTGCGCTTCGCGGGCACGGAGGGCTGGACCGACGTCACGATGACGTTCCTCCTCGAGGACACGCCGAAGGGCCTCCAGGGCGACTTCCTCTACGCGGTGGCCTTCGAGCAGGGCGCGCCCCGCGAGCTCGAGCTCGACCCGGGCGACGCGATCCGCGCGGTCTACCTGCAGGTGAGGCCCGACGGCTCGTTCGACCTCGTGGCCTCGAGCGACGAGGCCGCGATCCTCACGATCACGGACGAGAAGACCCTGTCGGTCGTCTACGAGCGCGTGCCCGCGGGCGCCTGGAACGTCGGCTTCCTCGTCACCGACCTCGCGGGGAACGCATCGCTCCAGACGCTCCCGGCGACGGTCAAGTAGCGGAGGAGGGGGGCAGCGGGGGGGGGGGGCCCCCACCCCCCCCCCCCCCCCCGCCGGGCGTGGTTTTGGGGGGGGGGGGGGGGGGGGGGGGGGGGGGCCCCCCCCCCCCCCCCGCGCCCCCTCCCTGGTCGGCCCGATCCTCCCGCCGTCCCCTACTCCAGGTCCACCGACGTGAAGGGCCTTGCGTCGGGGCTCGACACCAGGGTCTCGTCCACGGTGAGCACCTCGAACGCCCGGATGTCGGGGACCAGGGCTCCCGTCGCGAGGAACTCCCCCACCACGCGGTCGCCCGCGGGAGTGAACGGACGCCCCCGCGGGCTGAAGAACCCGGGCGTGGACGGCGAGATGGGCTGCGCGGGGCCGGCCGGAGGAGACAGGAACGAGCCGCCGTCGGGGCCCGAGAGGTTGAAGAGGACCTTCGATCCGTCCGGAGCCCAGCTCAGGTTCGCGACGAAGGCGGAACCCGAAGGCACGGGGGAGATGCGTACCGCGGACGCCGAGGTGGGGAGCGTCACGTACACGGACTCGGCGCTGTTGACCTCCGCATCGGCTACGTAGGCGAGGCGGCTCGAATCCGGCGCCCAGACTACCTGGTCCGATCGGAACGCGGCGTCCCCGCCGACGTCGCCGGTCGCGATCAGGGGCCCCGACACCCTCACGGCGGCGGCGCCCCCGTCGGCCGGCGCCGTGAACAGCTCCCGCACCTCGTCCGTCTGCCGGTCCGCGGCGAATGCGATGCGCCCCGAGTCCGGCGCCCAGACGAAGGCGGCGTCCACGTCGCCCCCAGTGACGAGCGTCCCCGAGAGCCTCACGTTGCCGGTCCCGTCCGGCTGGGTCTTGAAGAGCTCGTACACCTCGTCGGTCACCTGGTCGGCGACGTAGGCGATGCGCGACCCGTCCGGCGCCCACTCGAAGCGCTGCACGCCTCCGCCGGCCACGAGGGTCGGGTGCATGCGCACGCGCGAGCCCGTGCCGTCGGGGAGCACGGTGAAGAGCTCGACGACGGAGTCCGTCACGAGGTCGCCACGAAGCGCGATGCGGCTCGAATCGGGCGACCAGCGATGGTCGAAGATGCCCCCTCCCCCGACGATGCCGCCCGACACCTCCACGAGCGCGACGCCGTCGCGGTCTGCGACGTAGAGACGGGTCGCGCCGTTCACGTCCAGGTCCCCCAGGATCGTGAGCCGGGTCGAGTCGGGGGCCCACTCGAAGTTCGACACGCCACCGCCCGTTACCGCGCCCTCGGTCAGGTCGATGCGCCCCGTGCCGTCGGGGCGGACCACGAAGAGTCGGCTTCCGTCCGACCGGTTGCGCACGAACGCGAGCCGGCTCGAGTCCGGAGACCACTGGAAGCCCTCGACCGTCGTGTCCGCCGCCTGGGGTCCCGAGACCGTGGTGACTGCTCCGGTCAAGGGCTCGACGACGTAGAGGAGATCCCCGACCACGGCGTCGGGCTGCGCGAGGACGGCCAGCCTCGTGTGGTCCGGGGACCAGGCGAGGTCGTCGATGAAGCCGCCTTCCACCAGGACGAGATCGTCCACGGAGGCCTCGCCCCGCCCCTTCACGTCGGCGAGGGTCAGCCGGCTGAGGAAGGTGCCCTCTTGCGTGAAGGCCACCGCGACGAGGTCGGCCGCCGTGACGGCCGCGGGGAACAGCGGCGCGCGCGCTCGACCGCCGCCGCCTCCGCACCCGACCGAGGACAGCAGGGGAAGCGCGGCGAGGAGCAGGCAGAGCGGTCGGGTAGTGCGCATGGGAGTCTCCGGGCCCGGCGCACGCCGGGACGATCCCTCGACGCACGAGCGGGCGGGAGTTGCCAGCGATCCCGCGCATGCCCCCCGAAGCGTCAGTCCGCCAGCCCCCAGAGCTGGAAGGCGGCCCACGCATTCGGGTGCGACGAGGGCCCCGTCGCCGTGGCCCGCTCGGCCTGGACGGCGCGCAGGGCCGCCGCGGGCGTCATCCCGTCCTTCGCCATCCTCGCGTGGAACGCCGCCATGAACGCAGCGGTGGAGGCGTCCTCCACGTTCCACGAGGAGACGACGACCCTCGGCACCCCGGCCAGGAAGAACGCGCGGGCGAAGCCGAGCACGCCTTCCCCGTCGCGCACGGGCCCCTTCCCCGTGTCGCAGCCCGACAGCACGACGAGGTCGGCGTCCACGCGCCAGGAGGCGACGTCGTCGAAGAGCAGGCGCTCGCCATGCGCGAGCGCGAGCCCCGAGAGGCGGGGACGTGCCTCGTCGAACACCCCGTGGGTGGCGAGGTGCACCGCGGCGAGGCGCGTGCCGGGCCGCTCGACGGCGGAGCGCAGCGCCGACG
>CAZJJQ010000363.1:0-4723 GCA_964546345.1 uncultured Planctomycetales bacterium | reverse complement strand
AGTCGCCGTCGAGCTCGATCGCGCGCTCGAACGCCTCGCGCGCACCGACCTCGCCGAGCGACTCGAGCGCCGACCCGAGCTCGCGCCAGGCGGGCGCGACGTCCGAGACCGCCTCGAGCACGCGCTCCGCCGCCGCGCGCGCGAGGTCGGAGCGCCCGGCGTCCCGCGCGAGGAGCGCGAGCCGCAGCTCGAGATCGGGCGAGACGACCCCCGCCTCGTGTGCGAGCTCGAGCCTCGCGACGGCGTCCTCCGGCGCGCCGCCGAGGACGCTGCGGTCGGCGGCCCCGAGGATCTCGTGGAGGGACGGGGCGCCGATGCGCTTCGGCAGACGGCCGGGCGCGAGCAGGCCCTCGGTCTTCGCGCCGGCCGCGAGGGTCGCGAGCCGGGAGAGCGCGGTGCGACACGCGGCCGGCCCGTCCGGGCCCGTCGGGTCGAGCGTGCGGACCGGATGCTCCGTGAGCTCGAAGGGTAGCGCCACGGCCCCGAGGCGGAGCAGGATCACGCGCCGCGGACGCGCGCGCGCATGCCACGCGAAGAGGGGGAACGCCTCCGGAGCGAGGTCGCGGAGGTCCACCAGCACCGCGGCGCAGGCCTCGAGGGTCTCGAGCACGGCGTCGGAGGCGAGGTCTTCCAGGCGCCCGGGATCCACTCGGACGGGCCGGAGCGCGCGGCCGTCGGGCAGGGACGCGGCGCGCACGGCGGGCCGGAACAGCTCCTCGTGGCGATCGCTCGAGGCGGTCACGACGAGCACGACGTCGTCGAGGGGCTCGAGCGCCTCCACGACGGGGCGGCGAGCCGCCCCGGGGCTCCGCAGGCCCCGCCACCACCTCATCGCCCCGCCTCCCGCCGAGGGTCGGGGCCCTGGGCACGCATCGCCCCGCACGGCCGCGGGGCGCGGCTCGATCGGGGACCTCGCTTCGACGCGCTCCGGACGGGAGCCATGGCGTGACACCTCGGATGCGCACAGAGTAACGTCCACGCCCCTCCCACGCTCCATCCGCCCGCATCCCCCGAGGCGCGGAATCGGACCGCGTCCGTCCGGAATTTCCGGGTCGGGGCTACACCTGGTGGGCGCTACGGTCGATAGAGGTCGCCGGACGTGAGACTCCCCTGGGATCGCCGGAGCGCACGGATGCTCGCCGTGGGTTCGCCGGGGTCGAGTCCCCCCCTCGCCGCAGGTGCGCGCCGATGCGACGCGCCCCACGGAGTTCATGAGGACGTCGCCTTCGCTCGGGCTGCGGGGGCCCCGCCCCCCGCGAGTCCGCTCGGCGGTCGGCCCCTACGGGCCCGCGCTGCGAGGCCGTGCCGGCAGCTCCGATGCCTTCCAACCCAAGCAGTCCCCACGGGCGGACGCGGGTCGCGCGGCCGCACGGCCACCTCCCGCCGGTCCGGCACCCCGATGCCTTCCCCCGTTCGACCGGGTTACGACTCCCACGGAGGGTCACGATGACGACGGCTCGCACTCGGCTTCTCGGGCTCGCCCTCGCGGCGGCCCTGGCGCCCGGCCTCCCGGGCTGCGGCGGCGGAGGCGGAGGCGCCTCGTCGCCGCCCCCGCCCTCGAACGCGCCGCACTCCCTCGCCTATCCCGTCCCGGCCGCGGTGTACGCCACGAGCACGGCGATCGCGCCGAACGTGCCGACCCACGGGGGCGGGGCCGTGGACACGTGGTCGATCTCCCCCGCGCTGCCGGCGGGCCTGACGTTCGACGCCGCGACGGGCACCATCGCCGGGACCCCCACCGCCCCCGTCCCCGCGGGCTTCCACACGGTCACCGCGACCAACGCCGACGGGCAGGGCACCACCCAGCTCTCGATCGCGGTCGATCTGAGCGCGCAGGACAGCCTGGCCGCCAAGGCCTCCTTCTCCGACGACGACCTCCGGTACTTCCTCGGACGCACGCACTTCGGCGCGAAGGCGTCCGACGTCACGGCGGTGCAGGCGGTGGGCCTCCCCGCCTACGTGGACCAGATGCTCACGTTCGCCGACACCACGGCGCTCGAGCAGGCGGCGCACGGGCAGCTGCTGACCACGGACCCGACCACCTCGACCACCACCGACAAGTTCCCCTCCCACGCCCAGGTGGCCCGCTACTGGCTGCACCTGATGGTGACGACGCCCCAGCCGTTCCAGGAGGTGCTGGCGTTCTTCTGGCACGACCACTTCGCGTCCTCGACGGCGGCCCTCGAGACCACCGCCACCTGGTGGATGCCGACGCAGATCAACCTCTGGCGCACGCAGGGCGCGGGCAACCTGCGGACGCTCCTGCTGGCCATGGCCCGCGACTGGATCATGCTCGAGTTCCTCGACGGCGTGCGGAGCACGAAGACCGCCCCCAACGAGAACTTCGCCCGCGAGTGGTTCGAGCTCTTCACCCTCGGGGTGGACAACGGCTACACGCAGGCCGACATCCTGCAGGCCGCCAAGGCGTTCACGGGCTACCGCACGCGGTTCAACGCGGGCGGATGGCAGGAGGTCGCGTTCGACACCTCCCGCCACGACGCGACGGCGAAGACCCTGTTCGGGGTGACGATCCCCGGCCAGAACGTGACCGACGACTACGCGGCCGTGGTGAACGCGACCGTCGATCAGCGGCCGGTGGCCGAGTTCATCTGCCGGAAGCTCTTCGAGCACTTCTGCTACGAGCAGGCCGGCGACCTCCCGATCGCGGCGATGGCGGCGAAGCTGCGGGCCGACGGCTACGAGCTGGCCCCCCTGCTCCGGACCCTCTTCAAGAGCGAGGCGTTCTTCTCGGCCCGCTCGAAGGCGGGCCTGGTGAAGGGCCCCATCGAGCACGTCGTCGGCTTCATCCGGGCCACCAACCTCGCCCCCATCGACGCGCCGCAGGTGGGCGACGCGGTCGGGACGCCCGCGAACACCTTTCGCACGCTGGACACCTGGGTCACGACCCTCGCGCAGCGGCCCTCGCAGCCTCCGTCGGTCAACGGGTGGCCCGTGACCGAGCAGTGGCTGTCCGCGCAGAACATGCTCGACCGGGCCAACACGGTCGTGCAGTGCATCCGCGACCGGACCGACCAGACGAACGCGGGGGTGGACGTGACGACGCTCCTGCCCCCGCCGGGCCAGCGCTCGGCCCCGGAGGTCGTGGACGCGCTCGCCACGCTGCTGCGCGTGACGCTGTCGGCGTCGGAGCGCACGCAGTGCATCGACTACCTGAACTCGCAGGCGGGCGCGGGCGGCGTCCCGACCCCGAGCCCGTTCGACGCGAGCAACGCCACGCACGTGAGCGAGCGCGTGCGCGGGCTCCTCTACATCCTCGCCCAGCACCCCACGTACGCGATCCGCTAGAGAGGAGCCCCCCATGTCCCTCCCCAAGAACGTCCGAGGCCCCCACGTGCGCGACGGCCGGCTCCACGTCCCCCGCGGCTCGAGCCGCCGGGAGATCCTCCAGTGGGCGCTCGCCGGCGCCGGGCTGACCGCCCTCGGGCCGTGGATCGACCGTCGCCTGCCCGTGGCCTCCGCCGCGCCGCAGGGGAACAAGATCCTCGTCGTGATCAACATGGACGGCGGCTGCGACACGCTGAACATGGTGGTCCCGATCACGTCGGCCGCCTACCTCGCCCGGCGCCCCACGATCGCGATCCCGGCCGCATCGGCGCTCACGCTCGCCGACGGGCCGGGCACCACCGCCTACGGGCTCCATCCCCAGCTCGACCAGCTCCGCACCATGTGGAGCCAGGGGGACGTCGCGATCGTCCACAAGGTGGGCTACCCGACCGAGAACCTCTCCCACTTCGAGAGCCAGGACATCTACAGCCTCGGCGTCCGGGGCGAGTTCCCGCCCCTGGGCATCCCGCAGAGCGGCTGGATCGCGCGGTTCGCGGAGCAGTACGCCCCCACCCCCCTCGGGGCGGTGTCGCTCGGCGCCGGCCGGCCCACGAGCTTCGTGGGCGGCACGTCGGGCCCGCTGCAGGTCTCCTCGCTCTCGAGCTTCGCGTTCGCGAACGATTCGGGCGCCTCGAACAACCACCTCCTCCGGCTCGCGACGATCAAGCAGATGCTCGCCGCCTCGACCCTGACGGGCACGCCGGGCGAGGTGAAGGCCGCGATCGGGCAGGCGCACGACCTCACCGGCCAGATCCAGGCCGCGGTGTCGGCCTTCACCCCGACGGCCACCTACCCCTCGCGCTCCATCGCGCAGCGGCTGCGCGACGTGGCCATCCTCGTCCAGGGCGGGTTCGAGACGCGCGTCTTCTACACGACCCTCGGCGGCTTCGACCTCCACGGCGACGCGGGCGGCGTCACGGGGGCCCAGGCGAACCTCATGCAGCAGCTCGACGACGCGATCGGCGCGTTCCGGACCGACATGGTCGCCATGGGCCAGTGGGACAACGTGGTGATCGCCCTCATCACCGAGTTCGGGCGCCGCAACTACGAGAACGGCAGCATCGGCACCGATCACGGCGCCGCCTGGACCGAGGTGCTCGTCGGCGGCGGGGTCAATGGCGGCGTCTACGGCCCGGCCATCGCGGACGCCGACATCGCGGCCCCGAAGGAGTACCTCACCTACGGGGTGGACTTCCGCGACGTCTACAAGGAGATCCTGAACGACCACCTGCTCGTGAACGCGGCGACCGTCTTCCCCGAGACGCAGCCGACGAACGTGATCCTCGGGGTCTGCTGACCGTGCGCCCCTCCCTCGCCCGCGCGCTCGCGCCCGCGCTCGCCGTGCTCGCGCTCGCGGGGCTCGCCCTGTCCGCCTGCG
>CAZJJQ010000362.1:2638-4743 GCA_964546345.1 uncultured Planctomycetales bacterium | reverse complement strand
GCCGACGCGAGGTACGCGTCCACCGAGGACTGGATCTCACGAGCCGAAGGCGCCGACGAATCGGCGAGCTTCTGCTCGACCTGGGCAAGCCGCTCCTCGAGGCCCTGCGCGAGGGCCGGTGCGGCAAAAGCGGCCAGAGCCGCCGCGGCCGTCATGGCCGCCGTCAAAGACTTCATCGTGATGACCTCCCTCTCGTTTTGTTTCGTAACCCCCCGTGCCGAGGGGGGCTGGGCCCAGAGGCGCGAGCCCTCCGACGAACCCACCAGGCGGACATTGAAGCCTACGGCTCCGACGACCACCAGCCAGAAATGGACCGAACTCATGGGTCGGTCCGACCCGCGTCGATCTTGAGACATTCGTCCGGATCGAACTGGAGCCCGGTATCACCGTTGTTCGTCACCGTTTCATCACGAACACCAAGATCACGCGTGACATTCGACATCTTGTAGGATGAGTTCCATCCACCGCTAGTGCTGGGGCCCAACGCATCCTTTACACGGCGCCTTCCGGAGCATCGGGGTCCCTGTCGAGGCGGAACTTCAGGGTGCGCTGGATGCGGGGCGCCCCTCGGGATAGGGTACCTGCGTGCCTCCGCCCCCCAGCTCTCCCCCGGTCCCCGCGACCCCGCCGCCGCCCGACGACCCGGAGGACGACGGCCGGGAGACCCCTCCGGGCTCGGGCCCCGAGGTCGGCGACCTGGCGATCCTGCCGGTGCCCCGCATCCGCGCCCAGGTCGGCTGCGGCGAGCGCGTGGGAATCGTCGTGGAGGACCGGCGCAACGTCGTGAAGGTCTTCTTCCCCGACATCGGGCGGGCGTTCTGGATCGACCGGGACGCCGTGCTCACGGTTCCGGAGGGGCGCCTTCCCACGCCGCCCCTGGCCCTCCGTCTCCATCGCCTCTGCCGCCGGCTCGCCGCCGTGGCCGTCGAGGTCTACGACCGGGAAGGGGACGCCGACGTCTTCCACCTCTATACCCGGGGCACCACGCTCGGGGCGCTCGAGGCGGCCCGCGCCGAGCTGGGGTCCGACTTCCGCCGCCTGTCGATCGACCCCGGCGGGGTCCGCCGCGCGCGCCTGACCCTGGCGTTCCGAACGGCCGAGGCCCCTCCCGCCGGGTCGTGAGGGCGCCCTCCCTTCGCTCTGCAGGCCGCCTGCGAAGCGCCGTCCAGGCCGATGGCCTTCCGCGAATCCGCGCGGCCCTACCCGCTACGCGCGCGCCTCCGGCCCTCCGGCGGCAGGGTCCGCCTCCGCCTCGAAGCGGACCGCCCCGGGGTCGAGGCGCATCCGACACCGGTGGAGGCCGCCGTGCCGGTTCGCGAGCAGCGATGCCTCCCGCACCTCCTCCGCATCCGCGGCCGGCGCGATCCACCCCACCCGGTCGGCGGCGTCCGCCTGCTCGGGGGCCAGGTGCTCGACCGGGGAGGTCCGCGCGACCGCCACGACCGCGAGCCAGCCGCGGCGGGCGAGGTCGGACAGCGCCCGGAACGTTGCCGCGACCGGCTGCTCGGGCCGGCGCACCACCGCCTCCACGAAGTCGATCCCCAGGGTGTCGAACGGCACCGGCTGTCGCGCGATCCGGTCCTCGATCGAGGCGACCGACAGCCCCCGGGCCTCCATGACGTGCAGGGGCAGGGTCGCGAGGCGGGCCCGGGAGCGCGCCACCGCGACCTCCTCTGCGGGGGTGAGCCGCCCCCCGTCCAGGGCGTCCAGGGGGACCCCCGAGTCCATGGCGAGCATCCGCAGGGCCAAGGCCGGCGCCGACAGGTCGTAGGTCGCGAGGAGGGCCCCCCGCCCCCGGCGCGCCGCCTCGCGCAGCAGCCCGAGCAGGAAGGCCGTCTTGCCGGCCCCGGGAGGGCCGCTCCACACGTGCAGGTGCCCCTGGGGAAGCTCGGCCGAGAGCAGGTGGGCGCTCGGGAGGGCGTACTCGGGGGCGGCACCGGCGGCCGGCGCGGGCAGGGACAGTCCTTCGAGCAGCTCGCGCACGCTGTTCATGGGGCACCTCGGGGGAGCCCCATGGTGCGACGGGGGAGGGACAGGGAGGAGGAGGAGGAGGGGGGCGCGGGGGGACGAAGAGCGCGGTGTCGGGGCCGGCGGACCGCAGGGAC
>CAZJJQ010000362.1:0-2628 GCA_964546345.1 uncultured Planctomycetales bacterium | reverse complement strand
ACTCCCACGATGCGGGCCCCCCGATCCTGCCCCGCCCGCGCCCCCCCCCCCGCGCCCCCACCCTCCCGGACGGGGCCCTGGCCTCTACGGGGACCTTCCCGACCGGCCCGCCTGCGCGCTCGCCCGGCGTCAGGCCTTCGGGGCCGGCGCCGTGGCGGGGAAGAGTCGATCCAGCGCGGCGAGCAGGTCGGGGGACAGCTTCGTGCCCGCGGCGGCGACGTTCTCGGCGACCTGCGCGGGCTTCGTCGCGCCGACCACCACCGCATCGACGCCGGGCTGGGCGAGGCACCAGGCGAGCGCGAGACGCGCGGGCGTGAGCCCCGCCTCCTTCGCGAGCGCGCAGAACCGGTCCACCCGTCCGAGGACCTCCGGCGTGAGCCACGCGGCCATGAAGCGGTTGCGCTGCGCGTCCGCGCCGCGGCTGCCGGCGGGGCGCGCCCCGCCCGCGTACTTGCCGGTGAGGACGCCCTGCGCCATCGGGCTCCACACCCACTGGCCGACGCCTTCACGGCGGGAGACCGGCAGCACCTCCGCCTCGATGCCGCGGGCGAGGAGGCTGTACTCCGGCTGGTTCACGACGGGCCCGTAGCCGCCGAAGGAGCGCGCGACCCGGATCGCCTCGGCGATCTGGGCGCCGGTCCACATGGAGACGCCCCAGTGCAGCGTCTTGCCCGCGCGGACCAGGTCCTCCATGGCACGCACGGTCTCCTCGAGCGGGACGTCGGGGTCGAAGCGGTGGCACTGGAAGAGATCGACGTAGTCGGTGCGCAGCCGACGGAGGCTCGCGTGGCACGTCTCGACGACGTGCTTGCGGGACAGCCCCTTGTCGTTCGGGCCCGGGCCCGTGGGCCAGAAGACCTTCGTCGCGATCACGAGGTCCTTGCGCGGGAGGCCCGCGAGCGCGGCGCCGAGGACCTCCTCGGCACGGCCCATCGCGTAGACGTCGGCGGTGTCGAAGGTCTGGACGCCGTGCTCGAGGGCGGCCTTCACGCACGCCTTCGTGCCGTCCTCGTCCACGCTCGACCCGAAGGTGAGCCAGGAGCCGAGGACCACCTCGCTGACGCGTAGCCCGCTGCGACCGAGACGACGGTGTTCCATGGGCCAGAGCGTACGGGAAGGGGCTGGGCCGCCCGGCAGGATGGCGGGAGCGGCGTGCGCGGGGAACGACCGCCGGGGATCAGGGCGCGGGGCGGAGGCCGAGGGCCCTGCGGGCGCCGCCGCCGATCGCGGTGACGAGCGCCCAGAGGCCGCGCGAGCGGGTGTCCGGCAGCCGGAACGCCCACGGCAGCGCGGCGAGGCGCAGCCCGCCCGAGATCACGAACACCACCTGCTCCCGCGTGAGCGCGAGGCCGAGGAGCACCTGCGGGCCGTCGTCGAGGGCGCCGACGACGAACCCTCCCGCGATGCTCGAGAGGCCCATCGCGAGCCCCGTGAGCGCGGCGAACGTGCCGAGGAAGAGGGCGCCGCCCCGCGCAGGCGCGGTCGCCAGGGGCATCGTGAGCGCGGCGAGGTTGAAGCCCGACCAGAAGAGGCCGACGAGGAGCGCGTCGATCCAGACCAGCCACTCCGTCTCGGGGCGGATCGTGAGCCAGAAGAACGGGATCAGGGCGGTCGCGATGCCGTTGAGCACGATCACGGGGCGAAGGCCCACGCGGTCGATGGCGCGGCCCCAGGCGCGGCTCACGGCCACGCCGATCACGCCCCCGAGCGCCGCCTGCACCGCGATCACCTCCGGTCGGAGCTGGAGGCGCACGCTGAGGTACTTCACCCAGAAGGGCGCGGCGACCCCGATCGCCACGTTCCAGAGCGTGAAGAACCAGAACAGGCGCCGGTGGTCGGCGTGCGCCCAGACCTCCCTCCACAACGTGCGGAACGGGACGCCGACGCCGTGTCCCGGCGGCGCGGGATGGTGCTGGGCCCTCATGGCGACCCAGGCGCCGACGCCCGCGACCGCGGCGAGGCCGTAGGCGAACGCCCAGCCGAGGCCGTCGCGCACGGACTCGAGGCTGCGCAGCAGCAGCCCGGCGCCCCACGCGATCGCGAGGGCGACGACGGCGCACACCGCGGCCCGGAAGCCGAAGTACCGCCCCCGCACCGCCCGCGGCACGAGGTCGGTCATCCACGACATCCACCCGTGGGCGCCCGCGGTGTGGAGCAGCGCCGAGGCCGCCGTCACGACGAGGTGCACGCGGAGCGCCCCGGCGGCCGCGGGCTGGAGCAGCGCGAGCGTCGCGGGGACGAGCCAGACCAGGCGCGCGGCGAGGAGCGTGGTGGCCGTGATGCCCCGACGCTCCTCGCCGGCGCGCTCGTACACCCAGCCGGTGGCGATCTGGATCGCCTGCGCGAGGAAGGGCACCGCCGCCAGCATCCCGAGCCACCGGTCGCTCGCGCCCAGCTGGATCGGGTACCCCACGAGGAAGAAGCCCGTCGTCAGCGTGATGAACACCTGGGCGAAGGAGCCTTCCCAGGTGGATGCGACGAGGCCGCGGCGGATCGGAGAGGGGGGGCGGTGGTGCACGGGACCGCACGGCCTCGGGGGGGGAGGCGGCGCGGCGCGTGAGCCTACCCGCCCCCCCCGCCGTGCGGCGGATTCCGCGAGGCGAGGCCGCGATCTGAAAGGCCATCGCC
>CAZJJQ010000361.1:0-4757 GCA_964546345.1 uncultured Planctomycetales bacterium | reverse complement strand
CGGTGAGTCGAGCACGGTGGCGCCGCTGCCGACGCACGTTGCACCGTCGCCCCAGGGGACTCGTCGCATAGCGCCGCCCCGCGGCCCGTCGGCTCTCCCGACGCGCCTCCTGCGCACACCCCCCGGCGCAGTAGCGCTGCCCGCGGTCGCACCCACGACACACCACCACCTGGGCCCGGCACCGCTCGCACACGAACAGCCGCGCCGCCTCGATGATCGCCGCACCCCTCCCGCAGGGGCTTTACGAGCGGCTGGCGCCGAGGCACACTCCTTCACGGAGCTGCGTTTCGCCGCACTCCAACCGGGGTCCACGGAGGTGAAGTCTCTGTGGGCCCCATCTCGTGCCTGGGGATGCGCGGGTTCTACGCGGCGGCCGGCGAAGTGCCCACCCGGAGAACCAGAGCCGAGCGGGAACCAGATCCGGCGCCGGCGCAACCAGATCCAGCCTCGTCTTCGGGGTGGGGAACCAGATCCAGCCCACACTCAGCACGGAGCATGAGGAACCAGACCGCCGGAATCACGCGGAAACCAACCGCCGCTGACAACTCCGCGACTCCGTACTCCGTACTCCCCCCTCTTTCTCGTCGAAGTGCTACGTCTCGCTCCTTTCTGTCAGAGTAATGTCGTAGGCGCGTAGAACGTCGAGGACCGCGACCGTTATGAATGCGGCATCCACGTCTGCCTGTGGTGCTCGTGGATCGGCGGGATCTACGAGATGACCCTGCGATGCAGTGGCGATGAGAATCGACAACCTTGAAAGCAGGATCTCTGCGAAGTCCCTTGCCGGACGTTCAGCGCCAGTGGCAACACGCTCCGCGAGTTCCCAGCGCAGGGGCCGGACGGTTTGAGGCTTACCTTCGCTCGAATTGCTCATAGTTGATCCTCACCCGAACTTCGCGCCCCACCACTTCCGGTTTGAAGGGATTGGTAGCACCGGGACGCGGACGCCATATACCACCCTGCGCATCGATTACGACAGAGTTCTGCGGACGCGCGTCTCCGACGTACACGACCTCGCCAGACGTCCCGTTGACCCGGTCTGCGCGCCATCCATCGAACTCCGCCTGATGCTCGCGAATGATCGCATCATACTCCCGTACGCGGCTTGCTTGGTCCGATCCAGCCGACTTCACCCGCTCCATGTCCTTGGCAGTGGAAGGTCTCGGCCTCCCGACCGAAGGGGCCTCCGCACTGCCCTCCGGGCTCGCGCCGGCGCGCGACCGACTCGCTGAATCTATCCCCCCCGCTGAGCGCTTACCCGGAGTCGCATCCGTTCCCGACGGTCTACCCGGGGACGAAGGGACGGGGAGCGGGGGAGGCAGTGCCGAAGTCGAGGGTCCACCCGTCGCGGGCTCAGACCCCCGAGGCGCGCCCTTGCCGCCAGTCGCGCCGGACCCAGGCGGCACCAGTGGCCTGCGGCCCGGCTGCACCGGACTGCCCCCGGCTGGTGCTCGGCCGGGCTCCTTGGGACCGAACACGGGTGGCCGCGATCCCCCCCGCGCAGGCGGCGCTCCCCCTCCCCCACCGGAGCGAGTCAACGCGGCGCCCGCCAGCGCCTCGACGAGGTTCTTCAAGTCTGCCAGCTGCTGACCAACCCGGATGGCCTCCGACATCTCGATCAACCATCTCAGATACTCGAGGCGGTCGGCCAGCGCCCGATCCAGAGCGTACGCCTCCAGGAACTTCATCCTCGCCGTCAGCGCCTCGATGGAGACGACGAGGCCTGTGATGGACGTCCCCAGAATGTCGTCGAAGCCGTCGGGCTGCGGCATCCACATGACCGGCATGTTCGGGTTGCGCAGGTCGATCGCAATCGCGACATTCCCCAGCAGCCTCCCCAGCGCGCGAAGCGCGGCGACGAACGCGTCGCAGACCCGGCCCTTGGCCGCGAGGGCGCTCACGTCCACGTTCGGGAATCCTACGTCCAACGCGAGCATCGCGGCCATTGCGCGACGGACAAGCACCAAGAGGTCCGCAAGATCCACGAGCCGCTGAGCATCGCGGTCCAGACAGACCCACTGCAGTCTCCCGCTGGCGTACTCCTGGCACTGGAACGTCTGCTGTATCGCCTCTGCCGATTTCACGACACGACGTGCAGCGGCGATGGCGGCCGAGTGCACCTCCGCGCGCACGGCGTCCAGTCCGTAGCATCCCTGCGACTGTCCCCCACCCAGGAGCTTCAATCCGACCGTGGCACTACGCTCCAGCGCCCGCGCCAGGTCACTGACGTGGGCCAGTTCAGCATCGATGACACGGCACCTGGCCGCCAAGGCCTCGGCCGCGACGTAGCGTCGGCATGGATCCCCGGAAGGGCCGTCCGTGGAAACGAGGGGCGGAAGCCCCTCTACCTCGGTGGGGGCCTGGACATCGGCGCCCCTGCGCCCCACACTCGTTCCGGAAGCTCGAACGGGGCCCGGCGCGGGGGCGGGCCCATTCTCGCCGCGTTCCTGGCAGACCATCCCTTCTGGGCACTTCGGCGGTCTCACCGGCCCGTACTTGTAGTCCTCGGGCGTGAGCTTCCCGCCGCACGAGCCCTCGGGCTTGAGGGGGTCGGGCCCCGGCGGAACCGTCGGCGGCAGCTTGGGTCGCCCGTACTCGTGCGTGCAAACGCATTGACCAGGGGGACAGTCAGCCCCGCAGGAGCAGCCGAGGCAAAGCTGCCCGCTGAGCACGGAGACCTGCGGCGGCTCGACGGGAACGAAGGCGGCAGCGGGCTGAGGTTCATTCGCAAAGACCGTTCGCGTGAGCCCCCCGTCGAGGTCGAGAAGCGATCCCACGGTGTCCGGAGGACGCATTGCCGCGAGGAACTGCACCGTCTTTCCGAGCACAGGGCTCAGCCTGAAGGCCAGGTGACTCGCCAAGGCTGCGGCGCCCTTCATGTCGGCGGGCGGAGGAATGCCGTCTACCGTCCACGGAGGATCCAGGCCGAGCGCGGTCCTCAGGGCAGCTGCGTCCGCTTCGAGTTGCGCGAGCACCTCCTTGTCTTTCGCGCGCGTTGACCCCTTGAGCCTCGCGATCAGTCTCAGGGTGGACTTCAGGAGCGCCTTGCCTTTCGCCCGCAGCCTCGCGTCTAGGCGCTTCCGCTCGGCCGCCCGGCGCGTCGAATCCGCCCTCAGGGCCGCAAGAGCCTTTCGCTTGGTGGGATCCGCCTGGGTGGCCTTCGGATCTGCCTCGAGCTCCTTCTGCCTCGCGTCCAGTTTGTCCAGTTGACCCGTCCGCTCGGCGACTTGACCCGTCTCCTTAGCGAACTGTGCCGCTGCCGAGGCCACTCGGCCACTGAGAGTCGGGCTCTGTGCAGCTTCACGATCCGCTTGCTTCTGGCTCTTGGTGAGATTCGTTGCCGCTTGGCGATCACGACCCAACCCGTCACGCTCCGCTCGCCACCGGGCCGCAGGCGTCTGCTCGCGCTTGGCAGCCTCCTCGGCACGCGCCCTGCCATCCGTCGGATTCTGCTTCTCAATCTCCGCAACAATTGTTTCAAAGCGGTTTGCGGCGTCCCAATAGGCGCGATCCTGAGCAAGAGCCTGCTGCGAGAGCTCGTCGCCTCGCTTCTCTGCCAGCCCCGCATCCACCGCCGCGTCCGCTGCGTTCTGGTCTTTCGCCTTCTTAGCCATCTCACTGTACTCGTTTGACTTGTCGTACTCCGTTTGGGCCTTCTTCCTAAGGTCCTTTGCTGCTTCCTTGCTTAGGTCTCTTTGCGCTCCGACATTACCAGCTTCGGCTATACTCCCGCCGCCCCCACCGCCTCTTCCTCCCCCTGCCCCGCTGCCCGTCATGCCCCATCCATCGGCGCGGGAGGGCTGGATCACATGGCCTGCAGGCTGACCTCCGGGGGCCGTACGCGCCGAGGCTCCCGTATCGATCTCGACCCCGGGAATGCGCGGGTGGTTCGGATCGAGCTCGATGGCCGGGGTACCCGTCCGCGGCGCACTCCCGAACCCCTGCGACACGGGCGTCCCACCGGTCCCGCCAGGAGCCAGGGCGGTTGCACCCGCCCCCAGCGCCCGGGGCCCTCCGGCAGCACGAACCCCGGTCCCTGGGCCTGCCCCCGCGTAGCCCCCCGCACCGCCCCAGCTGCCTGCGGGCCGGTGCCCACCGGTTTGAGGCGGCGTGCTCGCGCCGCCATGCTCCGGCGCCACGATCGCCGCTGAGGAGGCGCCGCTTAGAGCTTGCGAGGCGGGCGGGGTCTTGGGGGGCTGCTCTCGGACGACCGGCGGCGGCTTGCCCCAGGAGAACGGGTCCTCGACCGCTTGGCCCTTCGAGCCTCCGAACTGGTCGGCGAACTGCGACCCCTTGAGCATCTGCGAGGTGATCTGAACGGCCGGAGGGGTGAGGGTCGCCGTGGAGCCCACGTCGGACTGAGACGGGAACGATCCTTGCGGGCCCAGGTACCCGCGTGACGGACCGCCACGGGGTTGTGCCGAGTTCGGGAGCCCGCTCCCCGCAGGAGCGCCGCCTCCGAAGCCTCCCGAGGAACGCGCCGTCGCCTGCCATGAGGACGGTCCGGTGTCTCGGGCTACGCCTGCGCCCAGCTGCGACACGCTCCCGGCCGGGATGGCGAGCAACCCGGCTGCCCCGCCGCCTGGATGCAGGGGCGGAGAGATCGGGGAAAGCGCTCCCCCGCCGCGTCCGGGCTGAGCCGGGGTGACGGCCCCTCGCTGCTGATCCGGAAGCAGCTCCAGGGGCTTCCCGCCGCCACCGCCCCCCGCTTTGATGGCCTCCTTCCGATCGGCTTCCTTCTTCTGCTTCCCCTGTGC
>CAZJJQ010000360.1:0-4775 GCA_964546345.1 uncultured Planctomycetales bacterium | reverse complement strand
CTCTGCCCTCCCGGAGTCAAGACAGTTCTGAGCCTGAGAATCCCCTCGGCGGATGGTCATGCCGCGACGTTGCGGCCTGACAGGTTCTGAGCACGCCGCTCGAGCGGCGTCGCCCACACGAGGGCCTGGTGAGGCCGCTCGGAGTTGTAGGCCTGCATCCAGGCCTGGATGGCGGTGCGGAGCTCGGCGATGGACTCCCAGTCGCGAGTCCAGATGAGCTCGATCTTGAGGGTCTGGATGACCCGTTCGGCGACTGCGTTGCCGGTGGGGCGCCCGACCGGAGCGAACGTGTGCTCGAACCTCCACGTCGCGGCGAGCTGTTCCGCGTCGCCGCCGGTGTACTGAGGCCCGTGGTCGGTCCTGGTCTCGAACCCGTCAGGCACGCCCGCGGGGCTCCCGAACGCCCCCCGCAGGGCCCTCTCGAGAGGGGCGAGCACCGCGGTGCTCGCCTGGCTCTTCGAGACGTCGCAGGCGAGGATGACCCGGTCGCCGCAGTCGATCACGGGGACAACGGCGACGAGCCCGTCCTGCTTGGTCCAGATGGTGGTGAGGTCGGTGGCCCAGCGCCGGTTCGACGTGGGCACGGTGACGTTGCCTCGGCGTTCCTCATCGCGGAGCTCGCGGGCGTGTTGGAGAAGGCCCAGTTGCGCCATGAGCACCCAGACCCGCCGGCGCGAGACCACGAGCTTCTTGCGTCGCAGGGTCGCCCAGACCTTGCGGACACCCCACGCCAGGTTGGCCGCACAGACAGCCTGAATGGCCTCTATGGCCTCCGACGTGGGCGTGTAGCCCCCGGGTGGGGCTGCCCGTCGCCGGGGCTTGGGGGCCTTCCTGGCGGCGTAGTAGGCCTGCCGCGACACGCCGAAGGTCTCACAGAGGAGCTCGACCGACGCCTGGCCCCGAGAGGTCGTGCGGCTCATCGCGACGACTTCCCGGGCGCGGAAGGGCGTTCTGTGAGGGCCCTCTCAAGAAGCTCGTGTTTCATCGCCACGCGGGTGAAGGACTTCTCCAGGTCGGCGTAGCGCCGCTCGAGCTCGAGGAGCTCGGGGGGCTTGGACGACCCCTGGCGCATCGAGCGCTCGATCGCGAGGAGGGCCTCCTGGCGCCACGCCTCGATCGTCGACGCCTGGACGCCGAAGCGCGAGGCCAGCTGGTCGATCGTGGCCTTCCCGCCGAGCAGCTCGAGCACGGCGGTCGTGCGCTCCTCGACGGTGCGGCGTCCGGGGCGGCCGCGGCGCACCCCCTCGCCTGCGGCTTCCGCCTCGCTACGCTCGGCTCCAGCCGCAGGCGAGGGGGTGCGGGTCTCTCTGATCCTGCGCGACTTCTTCGACATCGATACCTCCCAGTACGGGGAGGGGATTCTCTACGACCGGAGTGTCAAGCCCCAGAGGGAGGTCAGGGTACCGTGAAGTGGGACCCGGATGGCGAACCTAAGGTCGAAGACAAATGCTCATAAGAAGCCTCCCATGAGTCTGCGCAAGCCGATGCTGAGTCTTCTGTCTGCCATGGTGGTGAGCGGATGCATCCGAACAAGTACCGAAATGGCGGACAGTGCACAGAAGACAGCGGAGCGTGGTGCGACCGATCCTTCGCACCGTGAGTCACAGGGATCGGAGACTGCGTACTGTGTCCTCATGACAAAGGATTGGACGATTGGCAGCGGCGCGCTCACGGTCCTGCAAGATAGTAAGATATTTGCCTATGGGGACACGGGGATGTTCTACAGATTAATGGTGGGCGACTCTGATTTTGAACGAGCCCGGATTATTCTATTGAAGTACTCTGAGCTTGAGCCGTATGTTCGAAAGAGAAGAGCGAAGGAGGGATATTAAGCCATAGCGCCGTGCGGCCTTCGTGATCAAGCGGCATGTGCCGGTGTTTCCTTCAGCCTGCTCAGTTGATACCGATTCTTCTGCTCAAGCGACACTTTAGCCAAACAAGACGCTTGATACGCTCGCACCTTCTCCTTATTGTTGCACTGGTACAGGCCAAGGCGAATGCGCAGTAAATCAGAAGAGAGTCCGCATTGCGTTCCGCCCTACCCCGGTGGGAAGACCTTCGCCTGGAAGGCGGCGACCGCCTTGATCAACTGCTCGGGGGTGGGCTTCGTGTAGGCGCCGTGGGCGTCCCTGCCCTTGATCCTGTGCCCGAGCAGCGCCTTGGCGACCGCCACGGGTGCGCCGATCTCGTTCTCGATCAGCGTGTTGAAGGTCACGCGGAGCCTCTTGATCCCCTGGCGATCAAGGTGGGGGATCCCCACAGCCTCCTCGATCTTCACCCAGTGCCAGTCCCAGGACTTCAGGACCGCCGCCTGGGGGACGCGGAAGCCCTCCTCGGGGTCGAAGTAGGGGCGGAGGCGCTCCGCGAGCCACGGAGCAAGAGGCACCTCGAAGGCGACGGCAGACTTCTGACGGGCGTCCCCGAGCCACAGGTGGTCACCCCTCTGCTCGAAGGCGCCGCCCTCGCGCATGAGGCGATCCACGTCCACGCCCGAGAGCCCCGTCATCGCGCACATCTGCACGCCCACCCTCATGTAATCGGGCAGCCAGTTCGTTCGGTCATCGGTCAAGGCGAGGACTGCGCGCAACTGGTCGAGCGTCAGGGGCTCGGTCAGGTCGTCGTGGACGCCCCCGCGCTCCTGCTTCTGCCGCACGGTCTCCTTCTTCTTCTTGAGGGGCAGGAGGGGCATACGGTTCCACGGCGCCCCTGCGGACAGCGCCCACCCGATCCAGCCGTTCAGGTAGGTGCGGATCTTGTCCCTGGTCGTGTCCTCCATGGGTGCGCCGTTCACCTGCCGCGCCGTCTGGATCCACGCCCCCACGCCGTCCAGTCCCTCCGCCCATCGGTCGCCTAGGTCGCGGATGATGCGGCGGAGGTTCGACTCGATGTTCGTCCAAGAGCCCTTCGCGTGCCCCGCCTTGAGATGCTCGACGTAGGCGGTCACGAAGGCGGAGGGCTTCTCCAGGGGAGCCTCGGCGCGGGGGAGAGGCGCGACGACCCCGCCGTGAGCCCCGACCGCCAGAGCCCCCGCCGGAGCCCCGTGGATGACCATCGCGCCCTCGCACCGAGAGCAGGGCGTGGGCTTGGACGGGCGCCCCTCACGGCGGCGGGACTCACCCTCCAGGGCGGCGAGTTCGGCGATTCTGAGGACGAGCGCCTTCGTGGCGTCGGTCGGCGGTCCGAGGTCCCCCAGGGGCTCCTTGCGCTCCTTGACCTTGCCCGTTACGGGGTCGGGGTACCGCACCCGCAGGTACCAGGCGCGCTCGTTCTCGATGATCAGGCTCCTAGCCATGGGGGTCGCTCCGTGTCCCTCCGAACTACCAGAAACGCGGGGCAGGCCAAGGCCAAAGCCTCCGCGCTTTTGATGGTAAGTAGAGTGCTTAGATCGACCATAGTAGGATGAGAGTGCGGCATAACAAGGCATTTAAACGCTAGAACTTGACTCAATACTGTCCAAACTTCCTAACTCTATGCCTGTAAAGATGATGGATCAGTTGGCAAATGTTTCTACAACTCATTGATCGGATGCCCTGGGCTACTCCACCCCGTACTCGCGCAGCTTGCGGTTGAGGGTGGGCCAGGAGATGCCGAGGAGGGCCGCCGCCTCCCCCTTGCGGCCCTTCGTGTGGGCGAGCGCGGCGAGCACCGCACGCTTCTCCGCCTCGTGGACGGTGAGGAGGGCGCCGGGGGCGGTGGACGCGGGGGCGGAGGTGGGGGGCGTCGGGGGCGGGGGGGCGCCCACCTCGGCGGGGAGGTCGGCGGCGGTGAGGACGTCGCCGGCGGAGAGGATCAGTGCGCGCTGGAGCACGTTGCCGAGCTCGCGGACGTTGCCGGGCCAGCGATGCGCACGCAGGCGCGCGCGGGCGTCGGCGGCGAGCGTGGGCACTCGGCGGCCGAGGGCGGCGGCCGCGCGCTCGAGGAAGGTCTCGGCGAGGCGCTCGACGTCGGCGCCACGCTCGCGGAGCGGGGGGCAGTCGAGGGTGACCACCGCGAGGCGGTACCAGAGGTCCTCGCGGAAGCTCCCCTCGCGGACCATGGCCGGCAGGTCGCGGTGCGTGGCGACGACGAGGCGGCAGTCCATCCGGAGGACGTCGCGGCCGCCGAGCCGCGTGTAGGTGCGGTCGGAGAGGACGCGGAGCAGCTTCGCCTGGAGCGCGGGCGAGAGCTCGCCCACCTCGTCGAGGAAGAGCGTGCCCGCGCCCGCCTCGGCGATGCGGCCGTCGCGGCGCGCATCGGCCCCGGTGAACGCGCCCTTCTCGTGGCCGAACAGCTCGCTCTCGAGCAGCCCCTCGACGAGGGCCGCCGCGTTGAGCGCGACGAACGGCGCGGCGCGCCGGGGGCTGCGCGCGTGGAGGCGCCGGGCGACGAGCTCCTTGCCCGTGCCCGTCTCCCCGGTGACGAGGATCGTGGCGTCGGAGGGGGCGGCCTTGTCCACGAGCTCGAGGAGGCGGCGCACGGCCGGGGCGTCCCCGAGGATCTCGACCTCGGGGGAGGGGCGCGCCGACCCGAGGCGGCGGACCTCGGCGCGCGCGGAGGAGAGGGCGGTCGTCGTGCGGAGGGCGAGCGCGGTCTGCCGGCCGACGGCGGCGAGCACGGCGAGGTCGTCGGGTCCGTAGCGGCCGGGATCGCGGGCCTCGAGGAGGAGCAGCCCGCGCACGCCTTCGACCGTCACGAGGGGGGCGGCCATGGACGAGCGCCACGGGCGCCCCACGAGCGAGGCGCCGGCCGTGGCGCCGGGGGCGGCCTGCCCGTCGGCGAGGAGCACGGCCTCGCCG
>CAZJJQ010000359.1:0-4797 GCA_964546345.1 uncultured Planctomycetales bacterium | reverse complement strand
GTGGAGGCCTGCCAGCGTCGAATGGCCGCGGCGAGCTCGTCCACGCCCGCGGGGCGCCGTTCGGGGCTCGGGTCGGTCGCCGCGCGGCACAGCTCGGCCAGCTCCCGCGGCACCGCGGGATCGAGGCCCGCCGGGTCGGCGGCGGGCGCGGAGGAGAGGGCCGCCACGTAGTCGAGGTATCGGCGCGGCCGCTCCGGCAGGCGCCCCGTGAGCAGCTGAAAGAGGATCATCCCCAGGCTGTAGACGTCGCTGCGCGGGCCGACGCGCTCGAGGTCGCCCCGCGCCGCCTCCGGGCTCATGTAGCCCGGCGTCCCCACCCCCGCCGCGAGCGTCGCGAGGTCGGCCGTGTCGCGCAGCTCCCGGATCCGCGCCTTCCACCGATCGCCCGCGCGGTCCACGGGACCGTCGAGCTTCGCGAGGCCCCAGTCGAGGAGGACGACCTCGCCGTACTCGCCGAGGGCCACGTTCTGCGGCTTCACGTCCCGATGCACGACGCCGCGCGCGTGCGCGTACGCGAGCGCGTCGCACACCTTGAGGTACGGCTCGAGCAGCGCCAGCCGGCGCTCGATCGGCTCCCCCGCGACCTCTTCGATCGCGTGGGCGAGCGTCCGCTGCCCGGGGACGAACCGCATCGTGAAGTAGGGCACCCCGCTCGGCGTCTCCCCGAGCTCGTACACGGGCACGATCCCGGGATGCTCGAGCCCACCCGTCACCCAGGCCTCCTGCAGGAAGCGCGCCTTGAGCTCCTCGAACAGCTCCGCCCCCTCCGAGGTCACCGGCGGCGGCGTCGCGAGCAACGGGGACACGGGGGTCGGCGCGAGCGCCCGGCTCCCGGCGTCGGGTCGCACCATCTTGAGCGCCACGAACCGGTTGAGATCGGTGTCGAGGGCCATGTAGACGACCCCCATGCCTCCCTCGCCCGCGACCAGGAAGTCCGTGTAGCGCCCCTCCGGGAGGGGCCGCAGCGCCGCCCGCCCCCCGGCTCGCGCCTCCGCGAGCACCCGCGACGCGCTCAGCGCGGCCCGCGACAGCGCCAGGTGGATGGACCGGACCCCGTTCGCCCGGTCGCGCGCGTCCTCCCCGGGCTCCCCCCGGGCGGCGGCCAGCACGCGGTCCGCCTCGGCCACGACGGACGCCAGCCGTCCGGGCTCCAGCCCGGCGATCCGCACCAGGACGTCGGCCACGTCCGCCCCTCCTCCGGCGTCGTTCCCGACCGTCCTAGGCTCGCCCCCCCCGGCATCGCGCTCCGCCTGGCACGCCCGCAACGCGTCGGCGACCTGCCCCGCGGTCGCCACTCCCTGTTCCACGGCGAGCTCCGCGATCAGCAGGTCTCGGAACCGCCGACCCTCGAGCATCGCGACGCCCTCCGGGCGCACCGGGAGGGTACCCCCCCGGTAGTCCTTGCGTCAACCGGGCCCAGGCGCCGTGAGCCGCGGTCCACCCCGGGCGCATGAACCAGTCCGGGGGGAAGGGTGGGGGCGGCGGGGGAGGGTGCAAGAACCCGCCGCCGATGCCCAAGAAGGAGGCAACCGCGAGGCAGCGCACGGCCCTTCGCCCCGCACCCGCGCCTTGGAGGACCCCCATGAAGCTGTCCACGATCTCTGGAGCCGCCGCCCTCGGCGCGCTCTCCCTCGGCCTGCTCCTGCCGCTCACCCACGCCTTCGGGGCGGCGGGGTCCTGGTCGGGCGGCGCCGGCAACTCGTACGGGGGCGTTTCCGGCTCCTTCAACGCCTCCGCCAAGAACGGCCCGACCAGCGCGGACGCCTCGATCGGGGCCTCCGGCAGCGTCCGCTTCCTCTCGCGCACCTACGAAGCGCTCTCGGCCAACGCGAGCGCGTGGAGCAAGGGCAGCACCGGCGGCGCCAACGCCACGGTCAAGCTCGCGGGCTACACCGTGTGGAGCAAGAGCGGGTCGTACACGCTCGACTGGTCCGCCAGCGCCGCGCGCACCTTCGCGAGCGGCTCGACGGTGGTGACCGTCGGCCCGGTGCCGATCACGCTCTCCGGCTCGGTGGGAGGCAGCCTGGACGGCCGCCTCACTCTGTCGGTCCTTCCGTCGAAGGTGGGGATGACGGGCAGCGTCGAGGCGGGGGCCGTCGGGAACGCGTCCGCAGGGCTCGGCATCCCGGGCTACAACGTGTCGATCAGCGCGACGCTCGAGCTCCTGCGCTACGGGATCTCGCCGAGCCTCGAGGTGAGCTACAAGAGCCTGAAGGGGCGTGTGGAGGCGTTCGAGCGGGCCCACACCATCACCCTCGACCTGCTCCTCAAGGCATGGCCCCTCAAGTGGACGAAGAACCTCGCGACCTACTCCGTCGGCGGCTGGAACCGCAAGCTCCTCTCGCTCTGACCCGCGCCGGACGCGCGGTGGGCGATCCCGCCCCCGGCGCACCCCGCCAAGACGCCCAGGGAGGATGACATGACCCGCCTTCGCCGCTCCGCGCTCTGGTCGCTCCTGGCAGGGGCCCTCTTGCTCGCCATCGCGGGGTTCTCCCAGCACACGCGCAAGACGACGACGGTCTCGACGACGGAGCTCCCGCAAGGCCAGAGCGCCGGGCAGGCCCCCACCCTGACGCCGGCCCCCCTCGCCGCTCGCAGTCTCCCTCGCAGGGAGCCCTCCGCCGAGCCCCGCCCCGCCCGCGGCCCCGTCTGGCGCACGGGAGACGTCCTCGAGTACGCGCTCGCGCAAGAGCAGACGATCTCGATCCGCGCCGCATCGCCGGTCCTTCGGGGGATCGATCCGAGTCCGGCCGGCTCCCGAACGGACCCGACCTCGGTCGTCCACACCGACTTCGAAGCGACCCTGCGGGTACACGTGCTCGCCGCGAGCCCTTCGGGCGCCTTGCTGAGCCTCCGGCTCGACGCTGCGCGAGGGCAGCTGCTCGTGGATGGTGCGCCGGCGCCGGACGCCACGCTGGGGGACGGGTTCGGACCCGACGCGGAGGTCTCCGTGCGAATCGACGCCGACGGCTTCCTGGACGCGCTGCTCGTGCCGGAGACGCTGTCCACGGCCGCACGTCTCCGGTGGCGCGACGTGGCCTGCCTCTTGCAGGTCGCGCCGCCCTCGGAGCCGGCCCGTCAGGTCTGGACGCGGGAGGAGTCCGACGCCACCGGCACCTATACGGCCGACTATGCCCTCACCGAGTCCGACAAGGGGCTGGACCTGCATCGACGCAAGCACGGATACACGCACCTGCATGGCGCATCGATCGAGGGCACGTCGCTCGCGTCGGTCGAGGGCGAGGCGCGGATCCGCCTCGAGCCGCACCTCTCCGGTCTGACCATGACCGAGACGACCACGCTGGCTCCCGAGACGACCGGGATGGCGATCACGGCCGTCGCCCAAGCACGCCTGCGGCTGACGGCGCTGCACGGCCGAACGGATCGGGGCAGCCTCGAGTCGGACGCGACCCCGCTCCCGGCCCCGAAGCTCGAGGAGGTGCGCCTCTCCGACCCCGTGCGCGGGGTTGGGCAGCTCGGCTCGCCCTCCGCGACGCAGGCGCAGGAGGCCGTCTCGAGCGAGCTCGAGGCCCTCGAGCGCCTCCTGGCCGACGGGCAGGCTCGCTCGGTGGCGGAGTTCGAGCGCATGCGCGCCCTCGTCGAGCTCCTCCGGCTCGACGAGGGGGTGGCCGGGCCCGTCATCGCCCGATTGGGGAGGCCGCCCGTCTCCGGAGATCTCGCCGCGGTCCTGTGCGGCGCGCTCGCCGGTGCAGGGACGTCTGCGTGCCAGCAGGGACTGCTCGCGAGCGTCCTCGACCGCAGCCTCGACACCTCCACGCGGAAGATCGCCCTCTCGGCCCTGGCGCAGGTCGAGGCTCCCCTCGGGGCGTGGGACGGAGCGTTGGCGAGCATGCGCGAGGAGGGAGGCGAGCTCGGGGCCATGGCGACCCTCCTGCTGGGAGCGATCGCGGACCACGTCGCGAAGCAGGATCCGGACAGGGCGGACGGGATCCGCACGATCCTCCTCGGTGACCTCGCCAGGGGGGGCGCGACGGCGGAAGCGCGGATCCTCGTCCTGGACGCCCTCGGCAACATGCCCCATCGGAGGATGCCGGAGCCCGTGGCCGAGGCGCTTGCCGCCCCCGAGGCGGGCGTCCGCGCCGCGGCCGTTCGGGCCTTGGCTCGCACCCGAGACGCCACGGCGCGGGATGCGCTGCTCTCGGCGGTCCGGTCCGATGCGGATGAGGGCGTCCGCACGGAGGCGGTTCGACTGCTCGCCGACGCGGATCGCCCGTACGGCGTCGAGGCTCTTTCCCACGTCGCGATCACGGATCCGTCGGAGGAGGTGCGAGCCGCCGGCGTCGAGGCCCTCGGACGGCGCCTGCCGGACCCGGGGGCACGTGACGCGCTGCGTCGGATCGCCCGTGACTCGGACTCCCCCACGACGCGAGAGGCGGCGGAGCGCGAGTTGACGAAGGACGCGTAGCCTGGGGGCACAGGCCGCCCGGCAGCGGCCGCCCGGGGACGCGGCCCGCGAACTCGCGATGAGTCGGCGCGCTTCGGGGAGGTCCCCCCCCGAAGCCCGAAGGTCCGGACGGGCGCAGTGGACGTTTTCGGGTGTTCGTCCCGCACGGTTCGGCAGCTCGAGCTCGTCGAGCCGCCCGGCCCCCCGCCGCCCCCCCCGTTCCCGAGGCCCTTCCTGCGTCGGGCGGCCGTCCTGGCACAACCGGGCCGGGGTATCCTCCGCCCGGGAGGTTGCCCAGGTGCCGGACCGGCCCGAGATCTTCATCAGCGCGACCTCGCGGGACCTCGGCTCGTGCCGGCGCTCGGTGAGGGATGCGCTGCTCACGCTGGGCT
>CAZJJQ010000358.1:0-4805 GCA_964546345.1 uncultured Planctomycetales bacterium | reverse complement strand
GCCATCGCCATCGCCCTGGCCGACGCGGGCCGCGTCGAGGCGGTGCCGGCGCTGCTCGCGCTCGACCGCTCGCCCGCCTCGCCCCGGGAGCGGAGGGGCGCCGCGCTCGCGCTGGGCCGCCTCGCGGGCGACGACCTGCGCCCGCGTGCGGACGGCACGGCCGAGGACGTGGAGGCGGACGCGGGCAGGATCGAGGCGTGGTGGCGCGCCCGGAAGGAGACCGTCGATGCACGACGTCCGTCGTAGGCAGGGGCGAGGTCCCTCCGCTCACGCCGCCCCGGGCTCGGGCGTGCTCGGTCGCACGCTCCCCTGGACGCTCCTGGGGCTGATCGCCTGGGTGTCGTCCGCCGTCCCGTCCGTGGGCCCCGGGCTTCGCGACGCGGTGGCCGCCGACGAGGCCCAGGTCGCGGCGGCGGAGGCGGCCCTGCGCGCCGGGGACGCCCACCGGGCGGTCGAGCTCTACCGCGGGCTCGTGGCCGCACCGGGCGGCGAAGCCGACGCTGCCCTCCAGACCGGCCTCGGGACCGCCCTGCTCGCCGACGGCGACCCGAACGGCGCAGCCGCCGCCCTCCGCGTCGCGGTCCGGATCGCCCCGACGGCGTCGCGGCGGGTGACGCTCGCGAAGAGCCTGCTCGGCGCGGTCCGCGAGGCGCTCGGAGGGGGACCGGTCATCTCCGTCCAGGTGACGCCCTTCCTCAAGGACGCGCTCGACGAGCTCGCGGCGGCCCGCACGGAGGGCCTGCCCGCGTCGTCGGTCGCCGAGGCTCTCGCGATCGAGGGCGAGACGCGGTGGCTGCTCGGCGACCTCGAAGGCGCCCGGAAGGCGCTCGCGGACCCGGCGCTCGGCAAGAACGCGGCCACGCTCGACCTGCTCGCACGCGTATGCTGGGCCCAGAACGACTTCGCGGGAGCCGGGGCCGCCTGGACCGCGGCCGGGAATCCCCGGGGGGCCGCCGCGGCGCTGTCCCGCGCGAAGGACCCGGGGTGCGTCGCCGCCTACGCCGCCCTTCTGACCGCGACCCCGGAGGACCCGGCGCTCGCCGACGAGGCCATCGGGGGCGCCCTCTACGCCGGGGTCGGCGAGGCCCTGGACGCCGCCCTCGCGACCGCGACCGTGCCCGACGCCTCCAGGGCCACGATCGCGCGCCTGCGAGGCCGGCTGGCGGAGCGGGGCGAAAGGCTCGCCGCCGCGGTCCCGCGGTACCGCGAGGTGATGGCGGCGCACCCGGACGATCCGGAGGCCTGGGCCGACCTGGCCCGCGTGCTGCTCCGCCACGCGCCGGACGATCCCGTCACCGTGGACGAGAGCATCGGGCTGCTCGAGCGCGTGCTCGCGGTACGTCCCGACGACCCCTGGGCGAGGCAGGGTCTCGAATGGCAGGCGCGGAAGGACGCGAACGCCGCCCCTCGGGAGTGGCCCCGCCGCGCGGGGCTCGATCGGGCCTGCCGGCTGTTCCGGCTGCTCGCGGAGGCGGATCCCACGGACGCGACCGCATGGGGGCGGGTCGGCAACGTGCTGCGGCTGGCGGGCGATCCGAAGGGATCGATCGCGGGCTACGAGCGCGCCGTCGCGGAGAATCCCTTCGACGCGAGCCTCTGGAACGACCGGGGCCTGGCGCTGCTCGCCGCGGGCGACCGGGCGGGGGCGCTCGCCTCCTGGGCGAAGGCCATCGAGCTCGAGGGTGGCGACCCGTCGCCGCGCCAGAACACCGCGCGCATCCTCTGGCTCTCCGGCGACGACGAGGGCGCGGCGACGCAGTACGCGGCCGCGCTCCATGCGACGCGGACCGTGACGGGGCATCCACAGCTGTTCCGTGCCTTCCTCGACCGGGTTTGGCGCACGAAGGCCCATCCCGAGCTCCGCTGACCCGGACGCGAGCACAGCCCCCGCCGCCCCCCGCAGATCCCGGGACACGCCGCCCCCCGGATGCGGCCCCGACCGGGGGGGCGTTCGTGTAGAGTAGATCGACTGGCACGACGCTCGCGTGGGGCCCCCCGATCCCCGCGGGGCACGTCGCGCTCGAGGCCGTGACGGAGTCCTCGACTCCTTCGCCGCCTCTCGGAGACCCCGGATGCGCTGGACCCGCCTCGCCCTGCCTCTCGTCGCGCTCGCGTCCGCGCTCCCGGCGTCCCTCGCCCGGGCGGAGGACCCGCCGACCGCGCCCGCCCCGACCGAGGCCCCGAAGCGGAAGACGCTGACGGACAAGGAGCGGGCCGAGGTGCTGCCGCTCTTCAAGCAGTACCTCGAGCGCGACTCCGAGCTCGGGTTCAAGTACCGCATGAACCTGCTCGTCAAGCTCAAGGCCTACAAGGACGCCGGCACGGACGTGCTCGCCGACGTCGAGGGGCTGCGGAGCCTGCTGTACGGGGCCCGTCCGTTCCTGCCGGTGTTCGAGAAGAAGAGCCTCCCGAAGGAGGCGAAGGGCGCCGAGATCGTGCTCGACACGGCGTCGAACGTGACGAACGTCGCCTGGGACGACCTGCGCCTCTCGGTGGCGCTGCCGCCCGCGTACACGGCCGCGCGCGACGCGAAGAAGCTCAACTCGATCCCGCCCTTCCCGATGCTGGTATCCCTGCACGAGCTCATCGACTTCCAGGACGCGAAGGGCAGCCGTCCCTACCCCGGCATGGAGGTGCTGAAGCGCCGCTGGGACCGCCGGGGCCCGATGAAGGCGATCCCCGAGGGGTGGATCCTGTTCGCGCCGGTGGCGACGCGCGCGCGCTTCGTGGAGGACGGGCAGGTGAAGTCGGAGCGCGTGCCCCTCCCCGCGATCTGGCAGCGCTATCCGGTGGACGTCAACCGCATCGTGATCGAGGGCGGCTCCGACGCGCTGCTGTTCGCGGCGTCCTACCCGACCTTCTACGCGGGGGTCATCGTGCGCGGGGAGACCGCCGACCTGGACGCCGACCTCGCGACCAACCTCGGCGACCTGCCGGTCTACGTGGTGAAGGAGAAGGACAAGGTGCCGCCCGTGGTCGAGTCGCTCGCCAAGGGCGGCTACCCGGCCGATCGGCTCACGGTCGGCGGCCCCGAGAAGCTGCCGGAGTGGCTGGCCGGCGTGCGGCGCACCCTCCCCAGGTCCTTCAAGTGGACCTGCAAGGACCGCAGCGCCCACGTGCTCGCCCACTGGGTCAACCTCGACATCCTCGACGAGCCGCCCGTGGTGCCCACCCTCGACGTCGCGGTGCTGGACACGAAGGACGACCCGAACACGGTGTCGCTCAAGACGAAGGGCGTCCGCAGCCTGACGCTCTTCCTCTCCGATCAGCTCCTCGACCTCGACCGCCCGGTGCGCGTCGTCGTGAACGGGAAACCCGTGACGGAGGCCCGCATCTCGGCCGGCAACGATCCGGCGGGCAAGCTGGTCACGCTGCCGGGCAAGTTCGAGCGCACCCTGGACGAGATGCTCGATCGCAAGACCCTGAGCATTCGCAAGAGCCTCTACTTCGGGTGGCTCTTCCCGGTCGTGCTCGGCGCGATCCAGATCAAGGGCGACTACGTCGAGCCCGGCAACGCGCCGCCGGCGCCGGACACCGCGGGCGCGTCCGACCAGGAGCTGCTCGAGAGCAAGGCGAAGACCTACCTCGAGAAGGCGGCCGAGCACGAGAAGGCCGGCCGGCTGGCCTCGGCCCGCGGGCTCTACGAGAAGATCGTCGCGCTCGGCGACACCACCATCAAGGCGCAGGCCGAGGCGAAGGTGAAGGAGCTCGAGGGCAAGGCCGACACCGCCGGGGCGCCGAGGTAGGCGAGCACGCGATGACGGAGCCCTCCGCCCGCGCGGGACGTGCGGGCGGCGCCATGGCGATCGCGGGCGTGGCCGGGTGCGCCGTGCTCGTCGTGGAGTTCGCGTTCGTCCGCCTGACGGGGCCGTGGTTCGGCCAGAGCGAGCACGTCTGGGCGAACGCGGTGGGGGTGATCCTGCTGGCGCTCGCGCTCGGGCAGGTGACGGGGGGACGCGTCGCCGACCGTGGGGGGGGCCCGATCGCCACGAGCCTGGCCCTCTCCCTGGCCGCCCTCGGTGCGGCGGCGTGCGGCCTCTTCGGGCCCGCCGCCGCCGCCGCGCTCGCGCCGTTCGACGTGGGCGGCGACCATCCGCTCCCGCTCTCCTTCTGGGGCAGCCTCGCCGCCACCGCCGCGCTGGCCGCCCCCGCTGCGTTCGCGCTGGGCGCCGTGCCGCCTCTGCGCGTCCACGGGCTCGCCCGGGACGCCCGCGCGGGTCTCGCCGCCGGACGCATCTCCGCCGCCGGGACGATCGGCTGCGTGCTCGGGTGCGTGGGCACCCCTCTCGTCGCGATCCCGACCCTGGGGACGCGTCGGACGCTGCTCGCCATGGGCGCGGTGCTCGCCGCCGCCGCCCTCGGCGTGGCGCTGCGTGGACGCAGGCGCGGGGAGGGCGGGAGCCCCGCGGGCCGCGCGGAGGGAGGCGTGGAGGAAGGGGGGGGCGCGGGGGGCCGGGTCGTCGGGACGCTCGCCCTCTCCTTCGTGCTCGGTCTGGGGACCACGGCCGTCGAGTTCGCCTCGGCGCGCGCGCTCGCGCCCCGCTTCGGCTTGAGCAACCCGGTCTGGGCGACCCAGGTGGCCGTGGTGCTGGCGGGGCTGGCGCTCGGCGCCTGGATGGGGGGGCGATGGGTGGGGGCCCCTGGGGGCCGGCGACGGACCCGGCTGCTCCTTCTCGTCGCCGCGGTGTGGCTCGCGCTCGTGGCGTGGGGGAGCGGGGCGCTCGCCCGGGGCCTCGCGGACCTCCTCGGCAGCCCCGGCCCCGTGCTGGGCGCCGCGGTCGCGGCCGCCGTCGCCTTCGGCCTGC
>CAZJJQ010000357.1:0-4805 GCA_964546345.1 uncultured Planctomycetales bacterium | reverse complement strand
GCCCGGACTTCAAGGAGTACACGCTCTTCTTCCGGAAGGACGCGGTCTGGCATCCTCCCGTCGTGGACTTCCGGAAGTACCCGCACCTCGACGGGACGCATCCGGTCACGGCGAGGGACTTCAAGTTCACCCTCGACATCATCCGCAACCCCCAGACCGACTGCGCTCCGACCCGCGGCTACTACACCGACGTCGAGGACGTGCGCGTGATCGACGACCACACGGCCGTAGTGCGCTGGAGCAAGACGCTCTACCACTCGATCTCGTTCACCCTGGGCGTCACGCTCATGCCCGAGTTCCTCTACGCGTTCGGGGAGGACGGGCAGCGGTTCCCCGAGGCCACCATCGGGCAGTCGTTCAACGACCACTGGTACAACCGCGTGGGCTTCTGCGGCTGCGGGCCCTACCGGTTCGTCTCGTACGAGCGGGGCCAGCGCATCCTGCTCTCGCGGTTCGAGGACTGGTTCGGGACCCACGACGGCATCCGCTACCCCATCCGGGACCAGCGCCTCCTCATCTACCCCGACCCGGTCACGAACCTCCTCAAGATCCGGGCGGGCGAGGTGGAGGTCGGCGCGTTGACGTCGCCCCAGTGGAAAGAGGTCATCCTCGACAACAAGGACCCGAACAGCCCGTTCAACAACGGGGAGATCGCGCACTGGAAGGGCAAGAGCTCGAACTACCTCTACTTCGGCTGGAAGAACACCCACCCCCTCTTCACCGACAGGCGCGTCCGGAAGGCGCTGGCGCTCGCCTGCAACCGGGCCCAGATCTGCCACGACATCTTCCTCGACCGCTATCGTCCGATGTCGAGCCCCGTGTACCCGGAGAGCAGCCAGGCCGACCCCGAGCTGCTCCCGCTGCCGTTCGACCTCAAGGCCGCGGCCGCGCTGCTGGACGAGGCGGGCTGGACCCTGAACGGCTCGACCGGCCTCCGCGAGAAGCAGGTGGGAGGCCAGACGAAGACGTTCGAGTTCAAGCTCCTCTGGCCCGGCCCCGCCCCCGACTTCGAGGCGGCCCTCAACCAGTACAAGAACGACCTGCTCTCCATCGGGGTCCGCATGGATCCCCAGTCCATGGAGTGGGCGGCGTACCAGAAGAAGCTCAAGGACCGCGAGTTCGAGGCGTGCAGCCTCCTCTGGGCGACGAGCGGGTGGGAGCACGACTTCGACCAGATCTGGCACAGCCGCGGCATCCAGGATCCCGGGTCGTCCAACCACATCGAGTTCTCCAACCCCGAGGTGGACGCCCTGTCCGACCGCCTCCGCGAGGAGATGGACGAGGGCAAGCGCATCGAGATCGTGCGGCGCATCGGCCGCATCCTGTACGAGGAGCAGCCGTACTGCTTCTTCGGCTGGCGCAACGTCTTCGGCGTCAACCGGAGCTACGTGAAGAACGTCACGGAGCACGAGGCGCGCACGCGCCCGTTCCAACGCACCTTCCCCATGTGGGTCGAGCGCTGACCGACGCCCCGTGTCCACGTATCTCCTCAAGCGCCTGCTGCTGATGGTCCCGACCCTGATCGGGATCAGCCTCATCGTCTTCGTCATCATGGTCGCGGCGCCGGGGCGCCCGGGCGAGAAGGGCCAGGCGTTCGGCGAGGTCAACGCCACCACCGACCCGACCAAGGAGAAGAGCAAGGGCGAGTCGCAGCGGCTCTTCCGGCGGCAGTTCGCCCTCGACCGCCCCGTGTTCTGGAACGGCTGGACGTCCCTGGACGAGGCCGAGGTGCGGAGCGCCGTCGAGACCGCTGCGGCCGACCAGGAGAAGGTGGGCATCAAGGCCAAGCGTGAGGCGAAGGAGCGGCTCGAGGACTGGGGCTACTACGCCGTGCCGCCCCTCGTCGGACTGCTCGGGGCCTCGGAGGGAGAGGCCCAGCTCCGGGTGCTCTACTGGCTGCGCTTCAGCGCCACGCGCCTGCCCGTCCAGCCCTTCGGCCGGACGCTCGACGACGACACGATCCGCCGCAACGCCGAGTGGATGGTGGAGAACGCCCGGCTCGCGAAGTGGGGCTTCACGGCGAACGACCCGCCGGAGCGGCGTGCGGAGGTGGTCGCGCTCTGGAAGGGCTGGTACGGCTCGAACCGGGACCGGTGGGAGTGGAGCGGCCTCGAGAAGGCGAAGATCGGGCTGACGGACACCCAGTTCGGCACCTACTGGGGGAACCTCCTGCGGCTGGACTTCGGGGTCAGCCACGTGCACAAGCGCCCGGTCCTCTCCCTGATCGCCGAACGCATCCCGATCACCGTCTCCCTCGCGGCGATCTCGATCCTGATCGCCTATCTCCTGGCCATCCCCCTCGGCATCCTGAGCGCGATCCGGCCGTACACGCTCGGCGACCGGGTGATCAGCACCGGCCTGTTCCTCCTCTACAGCCTGCCGAGCTTCTTCGTGGGGACGCTCCTCCTCCAGGCCCTGACCGTGGGGGATCCGTGGAAGGTGTTCCCCAACGCGGGTTGGCGGCAGGAGGGGGCGGCCGCGCTCAACACCTGGGACCAGCTGCGCGACATCCTCTGGCACGTCACGTTGCCGCTCATCGTGATGTCGTACGGCGGGCTGGCGGCCCTCTCCCGGTACGCACGGACGGGCATGCTGGACGTGATCCGGTCCGACTTCGTCCGCACGGCGCGGGCGAAGGGCCTCTCCGAGCCGGCGGTCGTCCTCCGTCATGCGGCCCGCAACGGCATGATGCCCGTCGTGACCCTGCTCGGCGGGGTGCTGCCCGGGCTCATCGGCGGCAGCGTGATCGTCGAGTACATCTTCAACATCCAGGGGATGGGTCTCCTCACCATCGAGGCGATCAACAACCGCGACTACAACGTCGTCATGGGCGAGGCGCTGATCGTCGCCGCCCTGACCCTGTTCGGCATCCTGCTCTCCGACGTGCTCTACGCCCTCCTCGACCCTCGGATCTCCTACAAGTGACGCTCGCCCCCGCCGAGGCTCCGGGCCGGCCCGCGGACGCCGCGACCTCCTACTGGTCGGTGGTCGCGCACCAGCTGCGCAAGAACCGCGTGGCCATGTTCGCCCTGTTCTGCGTGAAGGTCCTGCTGCTCCTGGCCATCTGCGCCCCCGTGCTCGCCTTCAACGTGCCGTTCGTCCTGAAGGCGTCCTCGGCCTGGTCGGCGCCGTTCCTGGACCGCCTCTTCGACCGCTTCGTCTTCCCGGGGGGCGTGGACGTCTTCTTCAACCTGATCCTCCTCGTCCTGCCCCTCTGGTGGGGCGCGGCACGGATCGGCCGGGGGCTGCGCCCGGCGGCGGAGGCCCAGCGGGGCCTCGGCTTCTTCGTCGCGCTCGGCGTCTCCGCGCTCGCCGTCGGGTACCTCCTCTTCGGCGCGCTCACCGGCGCGGGCCTCGTGACCCGGCTCGCCGGCGCCGTCGTCGTGCCCGGCGCGCTCGTCCAGGCCCTCGCCTCCTCGCGCGCGCGCACGACCCGGGGCACGGCGCTCGCCCGTTCCCGTTGGGTCTGCGTCCTCCTCTACCTCGTCGGGTTCGGGCTGCTGATGGGGCCCTGGAGGGACACGAGCCCCCTCATCGACTACCGCGCGAAGGTGCGGACCCTCGAGGCGGCGGGCGACGGGTTCGGGCTCTTCCCCGTCATCCCCTTCCACCCGGACAACGTGGGAGAGCTGGGCGGGTCCACGACCGGCCGTTCGCTCAAGAAGCCCGACGGCGAGAACCTGCTGGGGTGCGACCTCAACGGCCGAGACGTGGTCGCGCGGCTCCTGTTCGGCACGCGCATCTCCATGACGATCGGGCTCGTGGCGGTCTCGATCTTCATCGCCATCGGCGTCCTGCTCGGCAGCCTGGCGGGCTACTACCAGGGCAAGGTGGACCTCGCGATCATGCGCCTCGTCGAGGTGATGATCTGCTTCCCGACCCTGTTCCTCCTCCTCACGATCATCGCGATCTTCGAGTCGCGCAGCATCTTCCTGATCATGGGGGTCATCGGGCTGGTCGGCTGGCCCGGGGTCTCCCGCCTGGTCCGAGGCGAGTTCCTGCGGCAGCGCAACCTCGACTACGTGACCGCGGCGAAGTCGCAGGGCATCCCGGAGCGGCTCATCATCTTCGGCCACGTCCTGCCGAACTGCATGGGCCCCGTGCTCGTGTCCGCCACGTTCGGGATCGCGTCCTCGATCCTGACCGAGTCGAGCCTCGCCTTCCTCGGGCTCGGCGACAGCACGGCGGCCTCCTGGGGGCAGATGCTCAACGCCGGGCGGTCCGAGGGGCAGTGGCACCTGATCTTCGCCCCGGGCCTCGCGATCTTCTTCGTCGTCACCACCTTCAACCTGCTCGGGGAGGGCCTGCGCGACGCCCTCGACCCGAAGCTGAGGAGATAGGGCCCATGTCGGCACGCGACGACGACGTCCTGCTCTCCGTCGAGGACCTCGAGACCCGCTTCTACACCGACGGCGGCGTCGTCAAGGCGGTGGACGGGGTCTCCTACAGGATCCGCCGCGGGCGCACGCTCGGCGTCGTGGGGGAGTCGGGCTGCGGCAAGAGCGTCACGGCCCTCTCGATCATGCGGCTCATCCCCGACCCGCCCGGACGCATCGTCGGCGGCCGCATCCTCCTCGACGGCGAGGACCTCGTGCGCGCGCCGATGTCGCGCATGCGGAAGATCCGCGGCAAGGACATCGGCATGATCTTCCAGGAGCCGATGACCTCCCTCAACCCGGTCTTCACCGTCGGCTACCAGATCATGGAGCCCGCGACGCTCCACCTGGGCGTGAAGCCCGCCGAGGCGCGCCGCCTCGCGATCGACGTCCTCCACAAGGTCGGCATCCCCTCGCCCGAGCGCCGCG
>CAZJJQ010000356.1:0-4834 GCA_964546345.1 uncultured Planctomycetales bacterium | reverse complement strand
ACCTGCCGGCCCTCGTGCAGGCCCTCGACGACCCGGCGCCGCGCGTGGTCGAGTCGGCGGCCAACGCGCTGGCGCTGCTCGGGCAGGCGAACGCCGTCTCCCCCCTGCTCGACCGGTGGGAGCGCACCCGCGGCCGGGACCTGCGCCTCGACGACGCGTTCGAGCGCGCGTTGGCCCGCCTGACGGGCGTGGCGCTCGGCGCCGAGCCCGACCTGTGGCGCGCGTGGTGGAAGGAGAACCGCGATCGCGCGGGCCCCGCTCGGGCGCGCCCCGAGGCCCCCACCACGGTGGCGGGCCCCCGCTACTACGGCTTCTCCGTGCGGAGCAGCCGGGTGACGTTCGTGCTGGACGTGTCGCGCAGCATGGGCTGGAACGACCGCCTCGAGACCGCGCGGAAGGAGCTGCTCGACGTCCTCGCGCACCTGCCCCCCACCACCCGCTTCGACCTCGTGCGCTACAGCGATCGCGCGCACGCGTGGGCCGGCAGGCTCGAGCCCGCCACGCCCGAGAACGTCCGCAAGGCCACGCGGTTCGTCGAGCGCCTCGAGCCCGAGAACGGCACGAACATCCACGACGCCCTGCGCGTCGCGTTCCTCGACGAAGACGTGGACACGATCTTCTTCCTGTCGGACGGCACCCCCACGGTCGGGTCCATCGTCGAGCCCGAGGCCCTCCTCGCCGAGGTGCGCGAGATGAACCGATGGCGGCGCATCCGCATCCACACGATCGCGCTGACGCGCGGCGACCCGCCGGGGATGTTCGCCGCGAGCGAGGACGCGGCGGCGGCCGCCGGTTTCATGAAGCGCCTCGCCGAGGAGAACGACGGCTCGACGCGCGAGATCCGGTAGGGGCACTCCCGGGGGCGGCGGGGGCGCGGGCGCCCGGCTACTTGCGCTCGCGGGCGATCCGCTGCTCGAGGGCGCCGGCCTCGAGCGACGCCTTGTCGAAGAGGGGGGTGACGCGGACGTCGCTCAGCCGGACGCGGTCGTAGGCAGCGAGCGCCTCCGCCAGCTTGTCCTGCTTGAGGAGGGCCTTCGCCTCGGCCATCGACCTCTCGTGGGCGGCCAGCGTCTCGTCGAGGCGCTGCTTCGCCGCCGGGATCCTCCCGATCGCGTCCTCGAGCGCCTTCGCCATCTTCGCGGGCCCCGGCTGCGCGGGGATCGACAGGAGGGGCTTCGTCGTCTCGGCCCCGTAGACGGCGAACACGGGCTTGTCGCCCGCGCCGAGGATCGCGAGCATCCGCGGGTCGGAGGAGGACATGTCCACCTGCACGCACCGGAAGAGGCGGCCCCAGCGCGCGACCTGCTCGTCGTCGAGCACCTTCTGGCAGAGCGTCGCGAACCGCTTGCCGTCCACCGGGTCCTCGTGCGGCCAGTGGAAGTAGACGAGCGTCGGGCGCTGGTCGCCGCGGGCCGAGGCCTCGTCCATCCCCAGGCAGTGGCGGACGTGCTCCTCGGGAGAGAGGGGCGCGGCCTCCGGGGCCTTCGGATCGACGGAGGTGGTGGTCCGGAGGCGGTCCACCTTGGCCTCGACCCACTCGAACCACGTCGAACGCGAGAGCGTCGTCGTCGCGCGTCCCCGGCCCGTGGTCCCGCCGCCGCCCCCGCCGCCGCTCGGCGTCGGGACCGTGCCGGCATCCGGGGGAGTGACGCCCGTCGCCGCCGCGCCGCGGGCACCCGGCCCGCTGCTCGCGCCTCAGCAGCCGCCTTCGAGCCTCGCCGCCCCGGCGAGGGCGCCGATCGCCAACGCTGCGGGGGCGAGCCAACCGGTCACGGAGCGCATGCGCATCGGGGGCCTCCTTGGAGGATGCAACCCCCGGGTCGCGGTTCCCGCAAGTCCGGATCCGCCTTCGCCTACCCGGGCACCCGAAGCGCTGCGACATACCCGCCGTCCCGGTCGGCGGAGGGGAGCGCCACCAGCTCGGCGACGGGCTCGACACCCGGGTGGGCCGCGCGGAGGGCCTCGATGACCCCCCCGTTCTCCTCGGGCTCGAGGCTCGCGGTCGCGTACACGAGCCGTCCCCCGGGCCGCACCAGTACGAGGGCGCGCTCGACCAGGTCACGCTGCACGGCCGCAAACACCGCGAGGTCCTTCGCCCGCAGGCGGTCTCGCGCCTCCGGCCGACGCCGGAGGGCCCCGGTACCCGAGCTCGGCGCATCCACCAGCACGCCGTGGAACGACGACGGGGCGAACGGCAGGGGCCCCTTCTGCGGGACCAGGACGACCCGGGCGCGCGCGCCGCCGGCGGCGGCCCCTCGGGCGGCGAAGGTCGCTTCGAGCGCGGCGACCCGCTCCGCCGAGGCCTCGCAGGCGACGACCTCTCCCCGCTCTCCCAGGAGATCGAGGAGGTGGAGGGTCTTGCCGCCGGGTGCGGCGCACAGGTCGAGCAGGCGGTCCCCCGGCCGCGGGTCGAGCAGCGGGGCGATGCGCTGGGCCGTGCCGTCCAGCACGAACGCCCTCCCCTCGCGCACCGCCGCGAGGCCGGCGGCCTCCCCGTCGTCCACCACCACCTCGTCCGGCCCGGCCCCCGCCCGCGCGCGCACGCCCGCCAGGCCCAGCTCGGCGATCAGCTCGTCCCGACGCCCGGGTTTCGCCCGCAGGCCCAGCGGCGGACGGGAGATCCCGGCCTCGAGGATCGAGGCCACCTCCAGTCCCGGGTACCGGGCGCGCCACCGGGCCACCAGCCAGGCGGGGTGGGAGTAACGTGCGGCCGCGTTCTCGTCAGGACGGGTGACCGGGTCCGGGAACATCGCGCGACGGAAGCGCAGGGGAGTCGTCCCGGGCCGCGGCAGATCGCGGCGGGGGTCCTCGGCGCCGTCGGCGGGACCTTCGACTCCCCGCTGGATCCCGCGCAGGATGCCGTTCACGAAGCCGGCGAAACGCGCGTTGGTCTTCCCCTTCGCGTACTCGACGGCGCCGTTCACGGCGGCGTGCGGGGGGATCCGCTCGAGGAAGAGCAGCTGGTACAGCCCCGTCCGGAGCGCCGCGCGGACCGCCGGATCGAGCCGGGGGAGGGGCACCTTGGACGCCGTGGCGAGAACCGCGTCCAGGCTCCCCTTCCGCCGGGTGACGCCGTAGACGAGCTCGGCCAGAAGCGCGCGGTCCCGGGGGTCCCCCACCTCCCGGCGCGCCCCCTCGACCGCGTCCTGCGCGTAGGCGGTCCCCGACTCCAGCATCCGGAGCGCGTCGGCGGCGAGGGTGCGGACGTCGGCCATCGGGCCGACCCTACCCCGCCCGGGGCCGGGCTGCGCGCTGCGCGCGGGGGTGCGCGTCCGGGGCCGGTGTGCTAGACATCCACCTTCCCCGACCCCCGGAGACCGGTTCCTCCATGGCGTACTCCTCTTCCCGCGGCCCCGCTCGTGGGGCCGGCCCGTCCCGCGGCTCGTCTCGTGGCGGCGGCGGCGGCGGCAACGCGAACAACACGATCGCCTACGTGGTCGCCATCGCGGTCGTGGGCCTGATCATCGGGCTCGTCGTGATGATGTCGGGCAAGAAGGACGCCCCCAAGGCCCCGGCCGCCGCGCCCCCGCCGCCCCCCACGGTCCCGGTCAAGCCCGGGCCCCCGGCTCCGCCGCCCTTCCCGCCCGTGTCCGCCGCCAAGCTCGAGGAGGGTCGCAAGCTCGCCGGCAGCTTCGACGGCACCGCGGCCCAGGCCAACAAGCTCTACGACGAGAGCATCCGCGCGAAGAAGGACGGCGACGACGCCCTCTGGCAGAAGAAGCTCAACGAGGCCCGCCAGATGCTCGAGGGCATCAAGGACCAGTGGAACGACTTCATCGCCACCCTCCCGAGCAGCAAGGACTACGACGAGGAGGCGGTCGCCCGCCACTACTTCGAGCGCGAAGGCGGCAAGGTCACCCAGCTCATCAAGAAGCTCGCCGCCATGAAGAGCGACCAACGCTGAGCACGTCCCGCCGGCTCCGCTCTCCCCCTCGCGCGACCGCGCCGAGGCTCCCGTGAATCCGCTGCTCTACAACACGAACGGGCTCGCGTTCCACCGCCTCGAGGACGCGGCCCGTCTCCTCGCCTCCCTCGGGTACGACGGCCTCGCCCTCACGCCCGACGTCCACCACCTCGACCCCACGCGGTCGCGCCCGGACGAGGTCCTCGCCTTCCGCCGCCTGCTCGAGGACCTGCGCCTCTCCGTGGTCGTCGAGACCGGCGCCCGGTTCCTCCTCGACCCCCTCCGCAAGCACCGCCCCACCCTACTCGACGGCCCCGCCGACGCCGAGCGCCGGCTCGACTTCCTCCGGCGCTGCGTGGACCTCGCCGTCGAGCTGCGCGCGCCGGTGGTCTCGGTGTGGTCGGGAGCGCCCCCCGAGGGGCTCGACGCCGACGCCGCCCACGACCGCCTCGCCGCGGGCCTCCGCCGCCTCTGCGAGCACGCCGCGCCCCGCGGCGTCCGCATCGGGTTCGAGCCCGAGCCGGGGATGCTCGTCGAGACCGTCGAGGGCTGGGACCGCGTCCGCGACGCCGTCTCGCACCCGAGCCTCGGGCTCACCCTCGACGTGGGCCACTGCCTCGCCACCCGCGAAGGCGACCCGGCCCGCATCCTCCGCCGGCACGCGCACGAGCTGGTCTGCGTGCAGCTCGACGATCACCGCCCGGGCCGCCACGACCACCTCATGTTCGGCGAGGGCGAGGTGCGCTGGGCCGAGGTCGCCGAGGCGGTGCGCGCCTCGGGCTACGCCGGCCCGCTCGAGGTGGAGCTCTCCCGCCACTCCGCGGAGGCGCCGGCGGCGGCCGCCCGCGCGCTCGCGTTCCTGCGCGCGGCGTTTCGGGGCGGGTAGGAGCGCGAGGGCCCTTCGAGCGGTCCTCGGGAGGCCACGATCGG
>CAZJJQ010000355.1:0-4838 GCA_964546345.1 uncultured Planctomycetales bacterium | reverse complement strand
GGTGCCGGCGGCGCAGGCGGCTCCTGCGGAGCGGGCGCAGGCTGCGGCGCCGGGGCGGGGTCGTCCGCACGGGCGACGGGCACGCCTCCAGCCGAGGCCCAGGCCCCGCAGGCGAACGTGACGACGCAGGCGCGGGCGAAGCGGAGTCGAGGGGATGTCACGGGGCGCCTCGCGGGCGGGGAAGGGACCGGGGGCGGCCTAGTGAGGGAACTTCAGCGGTACGTGAGCGTGCAGGTTCTCCGACTTCTTGCCCTTCTCGAAGTCGAAGGCGTAGTCCTTGGCCATCGTCGGGCACTCCTTGACGTGGCAGACCATGCACTGCTCGACCTTGGGAGGGGTCGTGGCCCCGAGCGCCACGATCTCGGCGAGCTTGAACTGCTGGTGGTCCTTCTTGAACGGACCGTAGAGGCTCCCGGGACCGTGACAGGCCTCGCACGTCACGCCCGCGTTGAGCTTGGCGCGCTCCTCCTCGGCGGGACTGAACGCCTTGTCCGCGACCACGGCGGGATAGCCGCTCTCCGTTCCGTAGCCCGTGGCGTGGCACTTCAGGCAGACCGGGTCCTTCGTGTAGTCCTTCTTCGGGTCGAGGCCCCCGGCCGTCTTCTTCTCGGGCTTCGCGTCGGGCTTGAGGCTCTCGAAGGTGTTCGCCATCCCGGTCTTCTTCCAGGATTGGAACTGCTTGAAGTGGCACTTCTTACAGCCCTCGGCCCCGATGAAGGCGGGCTTGGCGGCGTCTTCGGCGCGCGCGAGCCCGCTCGGGAGGTTCCCCCCCACGGCGAGCCCCAGGGCGACGAACGCGCCCAGGGCGAGACCCATCGAGACGGGGCGGGGGAACCTCATGCGTGCACCTCCTGCGGCGGGCCGACGCGACCGGCGCACCATAGAGCATCGGTTGCGCAGTGTCGAGGATGGAGGAGAGATGAATTCGGGAAGGGATAGTCCGATATCGATGCCCCGGGAGGGAGGCGTCACACGACGTCCTCACCTCTTCTTCCGGAGGCGGCGCGGGCGGACCGGGCCGGCTAGGCGGGGACCGGGGGCTTGCGGCGGCGACGGGCGCCATCCACGAGGCCGACGGTCAGCACGCACGCCTCGGCCCCGTAGAACCACAGGAGCGCCGCCCACACCCCCCCGGTGAACCCGTAGGTGTGGAGCCCGACGCCGAGCAGGTTCACCCCCCACCAGGAGAACGCGACCACGCAGCCCGCCGCGACGGTGCACAGGGCGAGGCCGTGGGCGCGGACATAGCCGCCCTGCCGGGCGTGGAGGATCGCGAGCTCCGCCAGGCAGATCATGAGCGCGCCGTTCTCCTTCGGGTCCCAACCCCAGAACCGGCCCCACGACTCGTTGGCCCAGATCCCCCCGAGGATCGTGCCCACGACGCTGAAGAGCAGGCCGAAGCAGAGCATCCCGTAGGTCATCCGGGAGACGGCCCGATGGAAGGCTTCGTCGTGGCGCTTCAGCCCGAAGGCGGAGCCGAGCACCGTCACGTGGGCGAGCGCGGAGGCCACCAGGCTCCCCGAGTAGCCGATGGCGATGCAGGTCACGTGGGTGGCCAGCCAGAAGTTCGTGTCGAGGACGGCCACCAGCTGGGGCATCGAGTCCTCGCCCTTGAGGGCTTCGTAGCGGTTCGAGACGAACAGGCCCAGCCACCCGAGGAGCGGCGCGAGGGCGAACGCGATGCCCCGCCGGTCGATCCGCTCGGCCACGACGCAGGCGGCCACGGCGAGGGCGGAGATGAACAGCACGGTCTCGTAGAGGGTGCTGATGGGCGGTCGCTCGCGCAGCACGCAGCGGATCACGATCCCCGTGACGTGGAGCCCGAGCACCCCGAGCAGCACCGTCCAGGCGGCGCGGCGCTGCCAGCGGCTCGGGACCAGCCACCCCAGCCCCACGAGGAGGAACGCCAGGAGATAGAGGTGCACCCCGCGATGGAACGGGTCGAGCCGGACGAGGAAGACCTCGAGGTCGAGCTTGTCTACCTCGCCCCGGTCCCGAGCCGCCCTCTCCGCCTCGGCCTGGAAGGCCTCCAGCGCGCCGAGGAACGCGGAGGCGTCGCGCCCCGTCGCCGCGCGCTGCATGGCGCCGAGGCGGCCGAGCTGCGCCTGCCAGCCCGACGGGACGCCGTGCCCTCCCAGGACCGCGAGGATCGCGTCGCCGGGCGCGTACCAGGTCGCCTCCTGCGAGCGGGTGCCGGGGGGAGGGAACAACGACAGGCCGAGCGCCCCTTCGGCGAGGGCCGCCACCCGCCCCCGGAGCACGCGCGCGCCCCGCGCGGAGGCGGTCGTGCTCGCGTCCGCACCGTCGCCGGGGAGCCCGTGCGGGTCCCCCGGGCCGGCGAGTCGGGTGAGCTCCGGCCCCCGCTCGAGCACGTCGAGCACCCCCACCTGGGCGCGGCCTCCGAAGAGGGCCGTGACCTCCGGCGAACCGGACGCGTCGAGCTCGGCCCGTGCGAAGTCGAGCAGCCCCGCGAGCCGTTCGAAGGTGGCGACGCCCCGATCGAGGGCGACGATCCCCTCCTCGACGGAGGAGCGGCGGGTGGACTCGAGGCCGAGGTACTGGAGCGCGAGGGCGGAGAGCGTGGCCCGGGCGGGCAGGAGGTCCTCGTACGCGTATCGATCCCGTTTCTTCTTCCCGGCGTGGGAGAGCCCGATCGCGTCGATCACCTCGTCGCTCTCGACGAGGAAACAAGGGATCCGCCGGGCCCGCTCGGGCCGGAAGATCACCTCGAGGAGCCACGCGAGCGCGGAGAGGGACTCGCCCTCCGCGTCCGCCGTGCTGCGACGGTGGTCGAGCCCCAGCAGCGTGTAGCCGGCGAAGGTCACGAGCGGCTTGACCCGCCCGCCGTGCTGCACGGGGATCCGCGCGGCGACCTCGAGGATCTCGGGGGTGAGGCGCCAGGCCTCGGACCGCTCCTTCGCGGCGCGGCCCTCCTCGCCCGCGACCGCGGGGGACGGGAGGACGGCCCGCCCCGCGACGAAGGCGAGGCAGAGGAGCGCCAGGAGCCAGGGGCCCGTGCGCCGCGCGGGGAGGGAAGTCGAGGGCATCATGCGACCGTGCCGGTCCGGGAGCGCCGCCGAGCCTCCCCGGCGACGTGGAGCGCGAGGCGGCGCCCGAAGTGGAGCAGGAGGCCGGCGGCGATCACGAGGCATGCGATCAGCGGGATGCGGTCGGAGGGATTGCGCACCACGGAGAAGGTGGAGTAGAGGGGCTCGCCGGGCCCGGCGTCCTGAGGGCCCCAGCTCGATTGGTAGAACGTGTAGCCGCGGTGGCGGAAGGGCTCGTTCATGGTGACGTGGACGTCGCGCGCGACGCCGTCCTCGAGCTTGGTGACGTAGCTCGAGAACTCGCGCGCCATGGTGGTGCCCGGGTGCTCGTCGTGGACGAACCTGCGCAGGACGAGGCGAAAGGGGAGGGGCCAGCGTTTGCGACGGAGGTCCACCTCGAACCGTCGCCCCTCCACCGCGACGACCCAAGGCAGCGCCTGGGCGCTCCACAGCAGGCCCCGCAGGGGCGCCGCGCCCGCCGCGGCCCGCAGCGTCACCGTGGCGCCCGGTCGGTGGAGCTCCGCCTCCTTGCCCAGCGCCCGCCCCTCGAGCCGCCATCCCTCCACCGCGTCGCCGTCGCCGGGCGCGAGGACCGGCACCGCGTTCCGCAACCAGCCCGTGACCTCGACGGCGAACGGCAGCCGCGCGTGGGTGAAGGTCACCTCGTCGTCCGGGTCGAGGTCCTCGAGCCGCGCCGCGTCGAGCACGTACTCCGTGGCCTTGCGTCCGTCGAGGCGTTCCCGCACGACGATCTCCCACGCGTGGTGGGAGCGGAACTCGCTCGCGCCCGCCGACGCGACCGGGTCGGCGCCGCGGGGCTCGTACAGGGTCAGCTGCCCCTTCTCGGAGACGAGGAACTCCACGAGGCTGCCGCCGAGCAGGAGGAGGATGCCGAGGTGCGTCACCAGCACCCCGAGGGTCGCGACCCCCTTGCGCAGGCGGACCACGCCCCCGACGACGAGGTTGAGGGCCAGGAGGGCCAGCACGACGCTCGCCCCGGGGAGGGGGATCGAGATCGGGCCGATCTCGACGCCCCCCAGCGTGAACGGGCCGAAGTCGTGCACCAGCACCACCGACTCGAAGTAGCGGCGCTGGACGTCGTAGAGGCTCGCGTGCCGCTGCTCGAGCGTGCCGAGGAAGGTGAGCACGAGGAGGAGCAGCAGCAGGACGATCGCGAGCGCCAGCGAGGAGAGGAGCCCCACCGCCCGGGCGGGCAGCGCGCGGAGGCCCGCGCCCGCGGACGGGGCCCGGCGCACGGGCGGGGGCGACGGGACCGCCGGAGGGGGGAGGGTCGCGTCACTCATGCAGCGACTCGCAGAACGCGGTGAAGCGCGCCTCCTCGCGGCGGACCTCGTCGGCGGGGCCGGTCATCTTGACGAACACCATGTCCTTCGCGCGCTCGATGGCCACCGCGACCATCCGCGCGTCGTGGAGCGGCTCGGCCCCCGCCGCCCCCGACATCCCCTCGAACCGACCGTCCACCGCGAGGAACACCGCCGCGCCGCCGAGGAGCGTGCTCCGCCGGAGCGCCTCGTACTCGGCGTCCGTCAGGGGCGTCGAGAGCCCCATCTGCGCACGCCAGCGGTCCACGTTCGTGCGGGCGCCGCCGGCGCGCCCGACGAGGCGCGACACGGCGATCTCGGTGCGCTGCGCCTCGAGCGGGACGTAGGTCGCGAGCCGCAGAGGGCGTGCGCCGGTGCGCCGCCACTCCGGGGGCGCGACCCAGGTGAAGGGAGAGGGCGTCGGGTCGGGGACGGCCGCCGCCGGGCCCGCCGTCGCCGCCGGCGCGCC
>CAZJJQ010000354.1:0-4843 GCA_964546345.1 uncultured Planctomycetales bacterium | reverse complement strand
CGTGCGATCGGCTCATTCGTCGGCCTCGTCCTTCATGAATAGGTCGGGCTAGGGCGTGCGGGGGGCCGGTCCCTCCCGGGGCCGGCTACCGCATCGCCGCCCGGGCGTCCATCAGCACCTGGTCGGCGGCGTTCAGGCGGATGAGGCCCAGCCGCGGAAACTCGAAGTCGAGCGTCACGTAGAAGGCCAGCGCCGTCACCCCCGCGAACGCGATGCGGTGGAACCAGCTGCGGTCCCGGCTGCGCGCCATGCCGTATCCCGCCATGAGCGCGCTGCCGAGGGCGATGACGAACAGCATGCCGTAGATGATCACCGGCGGGTGCTTCTTCGCGCTCTCGACGCGTTTCGTCGCGAGGTCGAAGAGCTCGTTGAGCGGGTTGACGAGCAGGACCGAGGGCGCGGCCGGCCCGGCGTCCCGCAGCGCCTGCACCGTGGCGGCCCACAGCACGCCCTGCAGGGAGGCCGCGCGCTCGAGCCCCGCCTTCGCCGCGTCGAAGTCGGGCAGGAGCGCGTACGCCTCCAGGCGCGCGTCCGTGTAGCGGCGCGTGAGGTCCCGGACCCCCTCCTGGGCCGGCCCCGGGAGGAGGTCGATCCGCAGCCAGAAGGTCCCGACCGCGTTCGCCTCCGCCACGATGAGCTCGCGCCGGGTGTCGAAGCGCGAGACGGCGCCGCCGAAGGTGAACGCGATGAGCAGGCCCAGCATGCCGAACACGGCCGCCTCGAGCGGGCCCGTCCCGCCGGTGCCCTCGGACGGACTCCGCTCGAGCAGGCGTGCGCCGCGCCGCCGACCCCACTCCAGGCAGCCGAGCATGCCGGCGAACAGGAGGAGCGCGAGCGCCAGGCCGATCAGCACGTAGATCATCGTGGGCTCCCCGGCGGGGCGTACGCCGAACCGAGAGACTACCCAGGCCGACGTCGGGCCGGTACGTCGTCGTGCCGGTGGCCTGCCGGCGCCGCTCCTGGCCACGGACGCAGGGGTGGGGCCTGCCGAGGGCGGGGGGACGTGGGGGGGCGCGGGGGGGAGGGGGTGATCCCGCTCGGCGTCGGCCTGCGTGGGGGAGGCGGGTCGCGCCGCGCGCAGGGCTGCCCCTACGCGGCGGGCAGGCTCGCGAGGTCGATCACGAAGCGGTACCGCACGTCGCCCCGGAGCATCCGTTCGTAGGCCTCGTTGATCTTCTGGATGGGGATGATCTCGACGTCCGAGACGATCTTCCTGGCGCCACAGAAGTCGAGCATCTCCTGCGTCTCCCGGATGCCCCCGATCAACGAGCCCACCAGGCGACGGTTGCCGCCGATCAGGGAGATCGCCGAGACGGGCGCGGGCTCGGGCGGCACCCCGACGAGCACCATGACCCCGTGGGGCCGCAGGAGCCCGAGGTGGAGGTCGTAGTCGTGCCGGGCCGACACCGTGTCGAGCAGGAGGTCGTACTGCTTCGCGAGCCGCGTGAACACCGCCGGATCGCGGGTCTCCTCGAAGGCGTGCGCCCCCAGGCGACGGGCGTCGGCCTCCTTCGCGCGCGAGGTGCTGAAGACCGTGACCCGGGCGCCCATGGCGACCGCGAGCTTGACCGCCATGTGCCCCAGGCCGCCGAGCCCCACCACCCCGACGCGGTCGCCCGGCTTGCACGTCCACTGCTTGAGCGGGGAGTACATCGTGATCCCGGCGCACAGGAGCGGCGCGGCGGCGGCAGGGTCGAGGCCGGGCGGGATCTGGAGGACGAACCGCTCCGTGACCACCACCCGCTTCGAGTAGCCCCCGAAGGTGGGCGTCACCCGGTCCATCTCGGTGCCGTTGTAGGTGTAGGCGGCCGTCGCGTCGCAGAACTGCTCCGTGTCGTGCTTGCAGGGCTCGCAGACGCGGCACGAGTCCACCATGCAGCCCACGCCGACCAGGTCGCCCGCTCGGAACCGCTTCACCGCGCCGCCGACGCGGCGCACGCGCCCGACGATCTCGTGCCCGGGCACCATGGGGAAGAGGGCCCCGGTCCACTCGTCCCGCGCCTGGTGGATGTCGGAGTGGCAGACCCCGCAGAACAGGACGTCGATCTCGACGTCCGACGGGCCGGGCTCCCGCCGGTCGATGGCGAAGGGGACGAGCGGCTTCCCGGCGGCCAGGGCGGCGTACGCGGCGGTCCTCTGCATGGCGGTGCTCCCGGACGGAGGCAGGGTGTGGGGCGACGCCTCCGGGTGCGAGGCTAGCAGGGGCGAGGGGGCCCGGGCAGGCCGTGGGGGGCGCCGGCCGGGCTGGGGCCGACCTTCCGGCCTCGACCGCCGCCGGGTGGCGGTCACCGTCCGCGGCCCCCCCGCGGGACGAACTCGCCGTGGGGCACGAACTCGGCCTGGTCGCGGCCCTTGCGCGCGTCGCCGCCCACGTCGCCGAGCGTGCCGACCGCGCTCTCCAGCCCGCGGGTCACGTCGCGGGCCGCCTGGCCGTTCGTGTCGGTCCCCGCCAGCACCGCGACGACGGCGTTGAGGAAGGGGAGCGCCGCCTGGTTCTTCTCGCCCTTGAGCACCTTCTCCCGCACGAAGTCCGCGCTCTTCGGGTCGCGGATCTCCGTCAGCGCGTAGAGCGCGAACGCCCGCTTCTGCCAGTCCACCCCGGGGCCCAGGATCTTCTCGATGCCGCGCGCCGCCTCGGCGTCCCGCTCGAAGTAGGAGAGCCCGATCGCGGGACCCGTGGACAGCTTGTTCGTCTTCGCCGTCTGGAGCTCGCGCAGCAGCGCCTTGCGCACCGCCTCCTGCTTGGCGCCGCAACGGCCCAGGGCGCGGCAGCAGTTGTTGCGGACGAGCTCGTCCTTCTCCTTCGTGAGCCGCTTCGTGAGCGCCTCGACCGCCGCGGCGCTCCCGATGTACTCGAGCGTCACCGCGGCGTTGCTGCGCACGGCGTCCGTGGAGTCGTCGAGCATCGCGGCGACGGGGACCACCGCGGCCTCGAGCCCGGGCTTGCCGAGGCCGCGGACGATCGCCACCACCGTGTCGGCGTCCTTCTTCGGCTCGAGGAGGAGCGCGCACAGGGGCGTCACCGCGTCCCCCTTCTGGTCGCCGCGCACCAGCTCCTGGATCGCGACGTCGCGCGCGGCGTGGTCGGAGCCGCCCGCGCGCACCTTGGCGATGCGCTCGCGGATCCAGGTCGCGCGTCGCTCCTCGGGCGTGCCGCCGCCGCCGCCCGCGCCCATCTCGACCTTGGCCTTGTGCGCGACGAGGGCGGCGTCCATGAGCGCCAGCAGGGCGTTCACCGAGGCGGCCCCCGGGCCGTACGACCAGTACTCCTTCCGGTCGATGAGCGCCCCGTCGGCGTGCACGAACACGTGCTGCGGCGAGACGATCTCTCCCTGGATGCCGAGCCTCGCCCGCAGCTCGTCGTAGTCGGCGCCCGTGCCGTCGGGGCGCAGGAGGACGCACACGAACGCGCGGCTCTTCGCGACCACCGCGGGGTCGAGGTAGGTGTGCTCGCGCAGCTCCTTGCCGGCCGGCTCGACGCGGGTCCTCCCGAGGACGTGCTCCGCGTTGATGGCGAGGAAGAGCGGCTTCCCCTCCTGCTTCGCCCGTTCGAAGGCCGCGATCAGCCCCGGCTGCCAGTCCACGTAGGGCGAGACGTCGGCGGGGGGCGCGGCGGCGGGCGGCGTGGGACCGTCCGCGTGGACCGTGAGGGCGCCGACGAAGGTCAGCGCGACCGTGGCGAGGGCAAGTGGGGCTCGTCGCATCGGATCGCCTCTCCCGGTGGGCGCGCGGCCAGCCTACCCGGGTGGCGCCCGCGTCGTAGACTTCCGGGGATTCGAGGCCGGCTGCCGACGCGGGACCTCCGTCCCTCCCCCGCGCCCCCTCCCTCCCTCGGGCCCCTCCGCCTCAGGCGCGTCGCGCGAACTCGTCGTACGGGAACGAGGAGCCCAGCCGGCGCAGCTCGGCGACGAACGTCTCGTCCATCCGGCGCTGCTGCTCGATCGTGAGGAGCTCGGAGGACCCGCCCTCCGCCCCCTTCCGCAGCATGGCGCCCGGCGCCCGCCAGGGGAACACGCGCCCGATGCGGAACTTCTCGTCGAGGCGCTTCATGTGGGCGAAGGACGCCTGCTCGACGACGGAGGCGAGCACGCGCTCGGAGACCGAGACCCCGAGGAACTCCGCCACGCGGCGCACGGTGCCGGGGAGATCGCGCTTCAAGGAGGAGAAGGAGAGGAGCAGCACGTTGGGCAGGCTCCGCCTCGCCCAGCAGCTGGCGGCGTTCACGGCCCACGAGCCCGCGAGCGTGCGGCCGCGGAGGAACAGCTCGTACCAGGTGCGCACGGACGGCATCGCCGGGCCGAGGACGCCGTCGCGGAAGAAGTGGTAGCTCGAGACGAACACGTCCTTCGGGTCCCGCACGACCATGACGTAGCGCGCCACGTCGGAGGGCGGGAGGAACTCCCAGTTGAGGTGGGTCTTGATCGCGCGCAGGCGCTCCGGCGCGTCGCGCCAGGCGTCGGCGTGCTCGAGGGGGACCGCGTAGTCGCGGAACACGCGCGGCAGCACCCGCGTCTCGGGCCACGGGACCACGTCGTGGAGGTGCGCGTAGGCGCCCGCGCCGTGGTGCGCGAGCTGGTGCACGATCTGCAGCATCCAGTTCGTGCCGCTCTTCGGGTACGTGGCGACGAAGACGTCCTGCGGACCCGGCACGTAGCCGCGGAAGGGGTCGAGCCGGCGCAGCGCGCGCTGGCGGCGCTTGAACGCGTGGCCGAGGGCCCACCGGGCGCCGCCGAGGCGCTCGAGGGTCCACACCGCGGGCGCCACGAGGCCGCAGATCCACGCCCCGTAGGCGAGGCGCCGCGCGAAGGGCGGATCGACGTGCGCGAAGCGGGGGGCGGTGGGC
>CAZJJQ010000353.1:0-4847 GCA_964546345.1 uncultured Planctomycetales bacterium | reverse complement strand
GGACGAGCGCCCGGAGCCGCGCCGGGGCGGAGCCGGGGCCCGAGACGATGGCCTTCGCGCCCGCGAGGAGGCGGTCGAGGGCCAGGGTCTGGCACGCGTGCAGCAGGTCGTCCTTGCTGCGGAAGTAGTAGTAGAGGCTGCCGGGCGTCATGTCCATCGCGCCGGCGATGTCGCGCATCGACGCGCCGTGGAACCCCTTCTCGCGGAACGCGTCCGCGGCGCGACGGAGGATCTCCGCGCGCACCGCCTCGCGGCGTCCGGGCTTCGCACGGCTCGGGAACATTTGAACCACGGTTCAAATCCTAGGAGGGAACCGGTCCCGGGTCGAGGAGTCGGGGGGGCGCCGGGGGCCGGGGCGCGGGGCGCGCGGGTACGATGGCGATCCCGTCCCCGAAGAAGGATCCCGCCATGTCCGGCCGTCGCAGCGGTGTGGTGTTCGGGCTCGGCGTCGCGGCCGGGATCGCGTTCCTGCTCCTGCGGGGAGGCCTCCTCGGAGGGGGCACGCCCGTGCCGGTGGCGGACGGGCCCGCCCCGACGTCCCCGGCGCCCGTCGAGCCCCCGCGCCCCCAGGAATCCTCCCCGAAGGCCGCCCCCCCGCCGGTCTCGAGGGCCACGCCGCCGGAGCCGCCGCCGACCCCGCCCCCCGTGGGCGCCCCCCTCCCCGCGACGGACGTGGCGATCCGCCTCACGCTGCGCGGCCTCGACGCGGTCGCGCTCGGCGAGGCGAAGGCCTACGTGGTCGGGCTCGATCGGCAGGGACGCGCCCGGGTGGTGACCGAGGCGGGCACGCCGTCCGCGACCGTGGAGCTCGTCGCCCGGGCCGCGGACGTGGAGGGGCTCTCCGACCTGCGGGTCGCGGTCGTCGCCCCGGGCCGCCCCACGGGGTGGTCCGCTCCCGGCGCCGTCGGGGCGACGGGAGGGGACGTCGCGCTGGACATGCCGCAGGGCGTGCTCCTCGAAGGCGGCGTCGTGGATGGGAAGGGGGTCGGGGTCGGGGGCCTCCCCCTGGTGGTGACCTCCGGGTGGGGTCGGACCTTCGCGGTCTACGGCGAGGACCTGACGTTTCGGGGGTCGGTCGGCCGCGGCACGGCGGACCGTCCCCTGTGCTTCACCAGGACCACCACGGACGCGGTGGGCCGGTTCGCGCTCGAGGTGCCGGCGGGGACGAGCGTGGCGGTGCTGGCCGATCACGAGGCGTGGCACCTCGACGTGCCCGAGGACGGGACCCCGATCCCGCCCGCGGGGCGACGCGGCCTCGTGGTGCGCGCACGCCCCGGGTTCACCCTCTACGCGGAGATCCTCTCGGCGAACGGCGGGACGGCGGTCGAGGCCCCCACGTTCGGGTTCGACCGCGGTCGCGAGGGCCTCAGCTTCAGCGACGTCTTCCCGACGGGGGACGTGCGCGTCACGTCGCCGCGCCAGGCGCCCGTGGACCGGAAGGTGACGGGCACGGTGCGGGCCTCGGCCCGCGGCTTCGACCCCAAGACCGAGAAGTTCCTCGTCGAGCCGGGGGCGACCTCCCTGCGGATCCCGCTGCGGCTCGAGCCGCGGCGAGGCGAGGCGGAGGCCGCGCGCATCCGCATCGACCTGGCCGACGCGTCGGGGCGCCCCGTGCTCCCGGAGGGCGGCCAGCGGCCGTACCTGCGCGTCCGCCGTGCGGAGGCGGTGAGGTGGCCGGCGTGGGTGCAGGACGCCACGCTGACGCGCCTGGACGACACGAACCTCGAGGGCGTCGTGCCCGAAGGCGAGTGGAACGTGCAGCTCGTGCTCCCGCAGCACTTCGTGTGGGTCTACGCGACCGACGCCACCTTCACGTTCGCGGCCGGGCGCGAGACGCCGTGGCACGCGGTGCTCCCGGACGGCGGGCCGCTCACGATCCGGTGGAGCCGCGGGAACCGGCCGGCGCCGCCCGCGATCGTCAGCCTGGGGATCGTCCCCGCGGCGAAGGTGGACGACGCCTCGGCGTGGTCGTGGGAGGAGCATCCGGGCGAAGGGACCGAGGCCGTCCTCGCGCGCTGGCCCGAGGGCGAGTGGGTCGTCGCGGTCGGCGCCCGCGGCGCCCCGGAGCCGCGCCGCACGGTCACGGTGAAGCACGGCGCCCCGGCCGTCGCCGACTTCACGAGGTGACCCGCGTCGGGGACCTCTCCGCAGGCCCTACCCGCCGTCGCCCTTCGGCGCGGGCGGGGCGTTCGACAGCACGAAGCTCTTGACGAAGGTGTCGAACACGGCGCGCGCGGCCACGTCCTGGGTCACGTCCGCGGCCACGCGGAGGCGGAAGGCCTCGGTGTCGCGCTTGATCACCGCGACGAAGAACACCTGGTCCCGGCCCGCCATCCGGCCCTTCGCGGTCACGAGCACGCCCGTGCGGCCCGCCACCTCGAGCGGGCCCGAGGTCGCCTCCCCCCCCACCTCCCCGCCGGTGTAGTAGTCCACCAGCGTCTTCGCCTCGCCGTCGAGGTCCACCTCGGACGGGTACCGATAGACCCCGATGACGGGGGCGGCGGCGCCCGAGGAGAACTCGACGAGGTGCAGGGTGCGGTCCGGCAGCCGGACGCCGTAGCCGGAGGGGTAGCGGCAGGAGAATCCCGCCGTGTCGTCGCGGTAGGTGCCCTCGCCCTTCGGCGACAGCGCCGCGCCGTTGACCTTCACGGCGATGCCGTCGAGCATCCTGAGCAGCTGGGGCTGGAGCCGCGAGTACAGCGTCGCGCGCACCTGCGTGTGGACGAGGAACTCGTTCTCCCCCCCGAGGAACCACGCGTCCTGGATGCGCCAGGTGACCGTGGGCGCCGGGGCCGCCGGCGCGCCCGGGGCCGCCGGGGCGGCCGGGGCGGCCTTGTCGGGCTGCTGCTGCGTGGCGTCCACCAGGAGGCCCGGCAGCCGGCGGCGGCCGTTCGGCGGCAGGTCCGTGATGCCCATCACGGCGAACGTCTTGTCGGCCCCGTAGCGTTCGGTGACCTCGGCGCGCAGCTTCGGCAGTGAGATCGCCGCGGCGCGGCGCGCCGACACCACGGTGGACCCACCGTTGGTCGGGTCGTCGAACCGGGCGATCACCTGCCAGGCCGGCGGTGCGCCCTTGAAGGTCCCGAGCTTCCACCCCGCGGGTCCTTCGAGGGTCAGGCCGAGCTCCGGGTTGGCGTACGCGGCGCCGGCCGGCTGCGCGGGGCCGGCGGGTGCGGGCGGATCCTCGGGAGCGGCGCCCGCCGCGCGCCAGGAGACGACGGCGACCGCGGCCACGACGCACCAACGCAGACGGAGGGCACCGACCATCGCACGTTACTCCAGGGGCGGACCGCGGATTCTATCCCGGGCACTTCCCCGCGCGAGGCAACTCACCGGGACCGCCCCTCCCGACCGCCGGGCGGCCCCCCGCGCCCCGTACAATCCGCGCCCCGTGCTGCCCGATCTCTCCGTCCTGCTGGCCCTCGTCCTCGGCCTGACCTCCCTGCACGCGGCCCCGGGCGACCGGGGCCCGGGGCTGCTCCAGGGGGCCGGCGGCACGTTCGCCGTGGTCCTGGTCGTGGTCGCGCTGACCCGGATGGCCGTGGACCGGTCCGTGCGGGCGCTCGAGGCGGCGGATCGGGACGAGGCGCTGCTCGCCGCCCGGCGCATCGAGTGGTGGCCCGCGCTCGGCTGGATGATCGCCCTCTTCGGCTTCGACTGGGGCACTCTGGTCGCCGTGCACGTCCCGAGGGTGTGGTTCTTCGTCCCGTTCCTCGTCCTGTTCGCGCCGTACGCCGTCATGGTGGGCGCCGCGTGGATCGGCCTGCAGCGCATCGAGGCCACGGCCCTGCGGACGCCGCCCTCCTGGCGGGCGGGCCTCGGGCGGGGGCTGCGGCGCAACGGCCTCGTGCTGCTGCCCATGGCCGTGCTCCTGGCCCTCCAGGAAGCGCTCGCGGTCCTCGAGGCGCTCCGGATCCCGGGCCTGCGGCCGTTCTTCCTGTGGCTGGGCGCGTTCCCCGAGCTGTCCCTGCTGGTCGTGCTCGCCGTGATCGCGTTCGTCACCTGGCTCGCGCCGGCGTTGGTGCGCAAGGTGCTCAAGGCGACGCCCTTCCCCCCGGGGGAAGCCCGGGAGCGGATCGAGGCGCTCTGCGCGGCGGTCGGGGTCCGGGTGAAGGACCTCCTGCTCTGGAACACGGGAGGACGCGTCCTCAACGCCATGGTGGTCGGGCTCTCGGCCCGAACGAGGTACGTGTTCGTCACCGACGGCCTCCTCGCGGCGCTTCCCGCGGACGAGGTCCTCGCCGTGCTCGCCCACGAGGCCGGGCACGCCAAGCACCGGCACCTCGTGGCGTTCCTCGTCGTGAGCCTCGCCCTGATGCTCCTCGAGACGAGCGCGGGGCAGGCCCTCCGCCCGTACCTCCCCGAGGGGCTCGACCCGCTCCTCGGCATCGCCTCGCTCGCGCTGTTCTGGTTCGGCGTGCTCGGCTGGCTCTCCCGCCGGTTCGAGCGCCAGTCCGACGTCTTCGGCGCGCGCTACGGCGCCGTCCTCACGCCGGACGCGCCGCCGGTCGAGCTCGGCAGCCTGCCGGCGCCCGTGCCCGCGGGCGCCGCCGCGATGATGAAGGCGCTCCAGCGCATCCAGAGCCGCGTGGGACCCGGGCGCTCCCACCGTCACGGCTCGCCGTCCGAGCGCATCGCGTTCCTGGCGTCGTGGGCCACCGATCCCGCCGTGCGTGCGGCGCACGAGCGCGACCACCGGCGCATCTTCCTCGGCATCGCGGGCCTCGTCCTCCTCGCGCTCGGCACCACGGCCCTCCGCCTGCCCGGCGGGCTCGTGCGCGGGCACGCGTCCCTCGCGCTCGAACGCGGCATCGAGCACGACGAGGTGGCCGAGCGCGCCCGCCGTC
>CAZJJQ010000352.1:1903-4863 GCA_964546345.1 uncultured Planctomycetales bacterium | reverse complement strand
TCCGAAATCGAGCCCGATCGGTCGGGAGCGCATCTCCCCCGCATCGGGGGGGGGCCGTGACGCCTTCGACGACTTCTTCACCGTCGCTCAGTCGCCGGCGCGGACCTCGCTCCAGAGGTCGGTGACCTTCTTGAGGTCGTCCCCCAGGTCCGTCTCCTGCTGCAGACGCTTGCGCACGTCCTCGGGCGCGTAGATCACGGCGTTCTCGCGGATCTCCTTCGCCACCTTGGTGTACGCGTCCTTGTTGGGGACCGCGTACCGGATGCCCTCGCTGATCCTCGCCGCGACGTCGGGGCGCAGGACGAACTCGATGAAGGCGTGCGCCAGGTCCTTCTCCGGCGCGCCCTTGGGGATCACCAGGTTGTCCACCCAGAGGATCCCCCCTTCCTTCGGCACCGCGAACGCGAGGTCCTTGCGCTCGGCCATGGCCTGCGCCACGTCGCCGTTGTACGCCTGGATCACCCACGCCTCGCCCGACAGCAGGTGGTCCTTCACCTCGCCCGTGTAGCCCTTCACGGCCTTGCGCCACCCGAGCAGCGTCTCCTTCGCCTCGCCGAGGTGCGCGGGCTCCACCGAGTTCACCGAGCGTCCCCGGAGGAGGAGGGCCGCCGCGATCACGTCCCGCGCCTCCTCGAGGAGGTACGCGTTCTCGCCCGTGGCCTTCGCGTCGCCGAACACCGCCCAGGAGTCGATGGGGCCCTTCACCTTGTCGGTCCGCCACGCGATGCCGACCGTGCCCCAGGTGTAGGGCACCGACCACTCGTCCTTCGGATCCGCCTTGCGGGTGCGGAACGCCGGGTCGAGGTGGGCGAGCCCCGGCACCTTCGCCGGGTCGATCCGCTCGAGCAGGCCCTGCGAGATCAGCACGGGGAGGACGAGGTCGCTCGGGAACGCCAGGTCGAAGCCCGTCTGCTTCGACTGCAGCCGGCTGAGCAGCTCGTCGTTGCTCCCGTAGTTCCACGGGATCTCGACCTTGCACCCGTGCTCCTTCTCGAAGTCGGCGAGCACCGCGTCCGGCATGTAGTTCGACCAGATGGCGACCGTCAGCTTCTTCGGCGCGGCCTGCGCACGGGGGGCCGCGACCGGGGCGACGAGGCCGAGGAGCGCGGCCAGCACGAAGAGGCGGGGGCGGCGGGGCGACGGTCGCATGGGGCGGCTCCTCGGGAGGCGCACCATGGTACGGGACCCCGACGCGCGCTGCGGGATCAGGCGCCCGGGGCGTTCACGGCGACGCTGTCGAGCCCCGCGAGCAGCGACTGCCAGGTGTCGGCGCCCACCTTCCCCTCGAACCGGCCCTGGGCCTCCTGCCAGAGGGGCACGCAGCGATCGAGGGCGGCGACCCCCGCCGGCGTCAGGCGCGCCGTGGCAGTCTGGGAGGGGGGCTCCGTGCCGACGATCACGAGCCCGGCCTTCACGAGGGGGCTCAGGTTGCGCGTCAATGTGCTCCGGTCGAGCCCCAGGTCGCGGGCCAGCCTGGGGAGGGAGGGGGCTCCGGCCGCCTGGATCGCCACCAGGGCGACGAACTGCGTCGAACGCAGGCCCCCCCGCAGCAGGATCTCGTCGAACAGACGGGTCACCGCGCGGGAGGCCCGCCGCAGGTTGAAGCAGGCGCAGACCCGAATGGCTGCGGCACACGCCGACGCGTCGATGCTCACGGTGAAGCCCCGGACACCCAGGAGAGAACGCCCAGACCGACAGCATACCCGCGCCCGTGGATCCCGGGGCCGAACGGTCGGTCGCTTCCGGCGAACCGACAGGGGGGCCCCGCCCCCCCTCCGGAAGCAGGGGGTGGCGTACGCAGGGACTTTGGTCTAGTCTGCAGCCGCCTTGCGGGCACAAGGCGGTTGCATGGGCTCGGCATCTCGGCGGAGGCGCTCCCCGGCGGGAGCGAGGAAGGTACCCGTGCAGATTTCACACGTGTGGAGGGCGACCGCGCTCTCGGTCCTGGCGCTCCTGGCCCCCGGATGCGGGGGATACGGGGGCGGGTCGTACAACTACGGTCCCGTCTCCCCGCAGGCCCTGGTGCGCGCGCCGCTCTCGGGCGCTTCCGAGACCACGGTCGTGGCCCCCGGCGCGACCGGAGAGTCGCTCTTCGACGTGAACAGCGACGGGACCGTCACGTTCGCGGTGACGGCGGAGGCCGCGTGGGTGGGCTCCATCACCACCGTGGCGCTCCACCGCGGTGCCCCGGGCGGCAACGGTCCCGTCGAGGTCGATCTGCTGAGCGGCGGCGCGACCTTCGACCCCGTGACGCGCACCGCGACCGGCACCCTGAACGTGGGCACGAGCCTGGCGGGGGAGATGATCAACTACCCCTCCTACTTCTACGTGAACGTCAGCACGGGCTCCGCGCCGGCGGGCTTCGTCCGCGGTCAGCTCGCGCCCGCCACCGCGCTCGAGCTCCACGCCATCGTCCGCGCCGGCGAGGAGACCACACCCTCCGATCCCTCCGCGCGCGGCGCCGTCGCGCTCTCCATCGGGACCGATCGGGTGGCGCACTACGTGCTGGCCACGGGCAGTCCCTCCGTCAGCCAGCTGACCCAGGGAAGGCTCCACGCGGGCGTGCTCGGCGCCGACGGGCCGGTGGTCCTCGACCTCGCGATCGGCACCGCGGCGGCCGACCTGACCGCCTCGACCCTCACCGGGTCCGCGGTGGTGCCCGTGGACGTGCTCTGCCGGATGACGCAGGCTCCCGCCGGGTTCTACGCGGATCTGCGCACCGCGGCGTTCCCGTCCGGGCTGGCCCGGGGCCAGCTCTCGACCCAGCCGGTCACCCTCTGGGCCTCGCTGTCGGGCCTCTCCGAGGTCGTGGTGGTGGACGCGGCCGCCCGCGGCGGCGTCAGCCTCGAGCTGACCTCGTTCACCGCGGGGCGCGCCGTCTACGCGGCGCCCGTGACGCAGGGGATCGCCGCGGTGGACGGTGCGCACGTCCACGCGGGCTTCGCGCTCGCGAACGGCCC
>CAZJJQ010000352.1:0-1803 GCA_964546345.1 uncultured Planctomycetales bacterium | reverse complement strand
GCCATGAGCACGCCGGCGGCGACCACGCTGATCGGCGCCCACGCCCACGAGGGCCCCGCGGGCATCGACGGCCCCATCGTGATCGACCTGATGACGGGGACCGAGATGAACGTCACCGCGGCGCACATGACGGGGAAGGTGGCGCTCGTCGGGCCGATCTTCGCCCGTCTGCTCGCGGCCCCCGCCCGGTTCTACGGAAACGTGCACACCGCGCTCGCGCCGAACGGCGTCGCGCGCAACCAGTTCGTGCAGGTCTCGAGCTCGTCCGCGCCGTCGGGGCTCGCGTACGCCTCGCCCGTGACCTACGTGGTGGGCACCCCGATCACGCCCAACCTGCCCTCGAGCGTGGGCGGGGCCGTGGCGAGCTACTCCGTCTCCCCGACCCTGCCCTCCGGGCTGTCCCTCGACACCTCGAGCGGCGCGATCACGGGCACGCCGCTCGCCGTCGCCGCGGGGGCCGACTACACGGTGACCGCCACCAACGGCGCCGGCAGCACCACCGCGCTCGTGCACATCACGGTGAACGTGGCGGCGCCGGCCGGCCTCGCCTACACGACCCCCGTCACCTACGTGGTCGGGACCGCGATCGCCGCGAACTCGCCCACGAGCTCCGGCGGCGCGATCGCGTCCTACGGGGTCGCGCCAGCCCTCCCCGCGGGGCTGTCGCTCCACCCGACCACCGGGGTGATCTCGGGCACCCCGACGGCGGCGGCCGCCGTCGCCGACTACGTGGTGACGGGTTCGAACGTCAGCGGCTCCACGACGGCGACCGTGCGCATCACGGTCCAGTCGACGCTGACGGCGCCCACGGGGCTCTCGTACGCCACGCCGGTCTCCTACCCGACCGGGTCGGCGATCACGAACAACACGCCCACCGTGGGAGGTGGCCCGGTCTCGACCTGGTCCGTCTCTCCGGCGCTGCCCGCCGGGCTGACGCTGTCCACGTCCACCGGCGTGATCAGCGGGACGCCCACGGCCGTCACGGGCGCGGCGAACTACACCGTCACCGCGACCAACGGCGCCGGCTTCACGACCGCGACGGTGAACATCGCGGTCACCCTGGGTGCGCCCTCGGGCCTCTCGTACACGAACTCGCCGGGGTTCGGCTACGTCGGGACCGGACAGTTCCTGGCCATGAACCCGAGCTCGTCGGGGGGCACGATCGCGAGCTACAGCGTCGCGCCGGCCCTGCCGGCCGGCATCACGCTCAACACCGGCTCCGGCGTCATCTCGGGCACCCCGACCGCGACGAGCAACTACGCGGGCTACACGGTGACGGCGACCAACGCGACCGGGAGCACCACCACCGTCGTCTACATCACCGTCCTTCCGTAGCGGACGGCGCGACCCTCCGAGGTCCTTCCGCGGGGAGCCGGCCGTCCGGCTCCCCGCGTCTTCCGAACCAGACGCGGAGCATCCACGCCATCGTCGCGACGGCGCCGAGGAGGCAGACGACGAAGAGGGCGAAGACGTCGCCCTGGGGGCGCACCGCGGGCGCGGCCGGGTCGAACGCACCCGACAGCGCGGAGAGGCGCGCGAGGTGGCGCGCGAGCACGCTCGCGACGAGCCCCAGGGTGAGCAGGGCGCCGGCTCCGAGGTCGCGTCCTCGTGCGCCCCCGCGCAGGAGGAGGACGGCGATCAGCGGAAGCAGGGCGCCCGCGGCGAACGACGCGACCGCCATGGGGCCGAGCGCGGCGCGGTACGTCCCGTCGAGGGCGACGCGCGCGGCGGCCGCCATCGCCGCCACGATCGCGGCCCCGGCGATGACGCGGGCGGAGGTGGCCCGCAGCGCGTCGTCGTCGC
>CAZJJQ010000351.1:0-4866 GCA_964546345.1 uncultured Planctomycetales bacterium | reverse complement strand
CGGGGGGCCGTCTCCGTCCATCGGGGGCTTGTCGCCGTTGCCCTCCGGGGGAGGAGGCGGCGGCGGGGGCGGCTTCGGCGTGCCCTGGCCCGGAGGAGGCGGCGGCTTGCCCTTGCCACCGCCGCCACCACCCCCGCCGCCACCGCCACCGCCGCCACCTCCCCCGCCACCACCACCACCGGGGCCGCCCCCGCCGCGCGCGAACGCGCTCTGCGAGTCGAGCTTCGAGGAGAAGGCGCCCAGCAGGCCTCCGAACACCAACGTGGCGACGATCGTCGTCACGAGCGAGGGGCGAACGCGCGTGCGGCCCGTCGCGATGCCTCCGAGTGCGTGCTTCATGGTCGGGAACTCCGAGGGTCTCCGGCGGGATGCCTTCGACCGACCGGGAAATCATGGCCCAGCGTCATGAGCGGTACGTGATCGATTCCTGAGAAATCCTCTCATCTTCCCGCCGCGAACGCGCAGGCGCGCAGGGAGGCCGTCTCGCCCGGTAGGATCGGGCGACACGCGGGCGTTCCCGCGGCCGGTCCCCCGTCGGAGACGAGCGTGAAGATCCTGGTCGTCGAGGACGACGCGCGCTTCGCCAGCGTGCTCGAGCGCGCCATCCGCGAGACGGGCTGGACCGTGGAGGTGGCCCGCGACGGCCTCGAAGGCGAGCACCTGATCCGTACCGGCTCCGGCGACGCCCTCGTGCTGGACCTCGGCCTCCCCGGTCGTAGCGGCCTCGACCTGCTCCGGCGCCTGCGCGCCTCCCACTCGACGCTCCCGGTCCTCGTCCTCACGGGGCGCGACGGCGTGGACGACCGCGTGGCGGGCCTCGATGCCGGGGCCGACGACTACGTCGTGAAGCCGTGCGCCCTGTCCGAGGTGCTCGCCCGCCTGCGCGCGCTCCTCCGCCGCGGCGGCGGCGCGGGACCCATGCTCCGCTACGCCGACGTCGAGCTCGACCCCGCGCGCGGCACCGTGACCCGCGCGGGCCATCGGCTCGAGCTGCGTCCCCGGGAGTACGCGCTGCTCGAGTACTTCCTGCGGCACCCCGACCAGGTGCTCTCGAGGCAGAGCCTCTACGAGCACGTGTGGGAGCACGACTTCGACGGCCTGTCGAACGTGCTCGAGGTCTACGTGCGCTACCTGCGCACGAGCCTCGAGGCCCACGGACCCCGCCTCCTGCAGACGATCCGCGGGCGCGGCTACGCCCTCCGGCGCGAAGAGGAGCCCGCGTGACGCTCCGGACGCGCCTCTCCCTGCTGACCACGGCGCTGCTCGCCGCGGTGCTGTGCGTCGCCGGGGTCGTGCTCGAGCGGTTCGCGGCCCGCGACGTCGAACGTTCGCTGGGCGATCGCGTGCGCGAGCGCGCGCGTGGCGCGACACCCTCGGCCTTCGGGCCCGCCCCTGCCTCGCCTCCCGTCGCCGGGGCCTCCGCGGGCGCGACGAAGCCCGCCATCGGCGTCGGCGGCTTCGGGGACGACGTGAAGACGCTGCCACGGGAGGCCGACGGCTCCCACGTGGAGCTGTTCCTCTACAACGTGGCCGGCGGCGCGACCGTGATTCCCTCGACGCCGCGGGCCCACGCCGCGTCGGGGCCCGCGCGTTTCGGGGCCGACCTCGCCCGCACGCACCTCGTCCCCTCCGCCCCGGGCACGGTCGCGCACACCGTGATCGACGGGCGCGACTACGTGGTGACCTCCGCGCTGGCCCCTCCGTTCGGTCCCGGTGCGCCCCCTCCTCCGCAGCGCCGTCCGCGTCCGGGCTCCGGCGACCGCAGTCCGTCCATGGGCGACCCGGCGAGGAACGGACCCGGGAGGGGCGACGTCGGCAACGGCGAGGGAGGGACGGACCGGCCGCCCGGAGGCGACGGATCGAGGGACGAGCCCCCGCCTCCTCCGCCGCCGGGCGAGGACCCGCCGCCTCCGCCCCCGCCGCCCGGCGAGGACCCTCCGCCGCCCGGGGAGGAGGGGCCTCCGCGTCGCGGCGGCAACCGGGCCGTGGCCGTCGTCTTCCTCGAGACGCGTCCGGCGCTGGAGGCCCACCGTGCGTTCGTCCTGCGCCTCGCGGGCATCGGAGTCGGGGCCCTGCTCGTGGGCGGCTTTCTCTCCTTCGCGCTCGCCGGTCGCATGCTGCGTCCCGTCGGGCTCGCGGCCGCGGCCGCGGAGGCCGTCACCCGTCCGACGCAGCGCCTGCCCGCCCCGTCCTCGAACGACGAGCTCGGGCGCCTCGTCGGCGTCCTCAACGGCATGCTGGGTCGTCTCGAGGCGGCCTCCGATCGCGAGCGGCTCTTCCTCGCGACGGCGTCCCACGAGCTCCGCCGCCCGCTCACGGCGCTGCTCGGCGCGCTCGAGCTCGCCGCCGCGCCGGGCCGCAGCGCCGAGGACCTCCGGGCCGCGCTCGCCCTCGTGCAGGGGGACGCGCGCGCGATGAGCCGCCTGGTGGACGATCTTCTCCACCATGCACGGGCCCGCGCGGGCACGCTCCGCCTCGTGGACGGGGAGACGGGCCTCGGCGACCTCGTCGCCGACGCCGTGCGTCGGGCCGGCCGGGTGGTGCCCACGCTCGGCGGGATCGCGGTGGCGCCGCTGCCGGCGGTGCTCCTGCGCGTGGACGCGGACGCGATCCGGCAGGCGATCGAGAACCTCCTGGTGAACGCGGGGGGGCACGGGGGGCCGGGCGTCCACGTCGCGGTCCGCGCCGAACGCGACGCCCGCGGGCTCTCGATCCACGTGGAGGACGACGGCCCCGGCATCCCGGAGGACGAGCAGGCGACCATCTTCGAGCCGTTCGGCCGCGGGGACCAGGCGCGCACCGTCCCCGGCTCCGGCCTCGGCCTCACGATCGCCCGGGACGTGGCCGCCGCGCACGGCGGCACGTTGACCCTCGCGTCGCCGCGGCGCCCCGGCGACGCGGCGCGTCCCGGCGCGTGCTTCACGCTCACGCTGCCCGCGACGCGCGTCCTCGACGTCGCCTGAGGGACTGTGGAGTCCGTGACGCCGGCTCCCGACGCCCTCTCCGCGCTGCGCCTCCCCTTCGTGCGCAGCTTCGCGCTCGGGCGCGCGTTCGCCGTGCTCGGCGGGCAGGTGCTCTCGACGGCCGTCGGCTGGGAGCTGTACCGCCGCACGCGCGACCCCTGGTCCCTCGGGCTGGTCGGCCTGTTCGAGCTGCTCCCCGTGCTCGTGTTCCTCGTGGCCTCCGGGCACGTGGCCGACCGGGTGCCGCGCCGACGCGTCGCGATGGCCGCGCACACGCTCCATGCGCTCGCGGCCCTCGGGCTGGCCGAGACCGCCGGGCGCGGCGCGCCCACGTCCTGGATCTACGGGTGCCTCGTCCTCGTCGGGACGGCGCGCGCCTTCGCGGCGCCCTCCGTCGGGACGATCCTCCCCCAGCTCCTGACCCCGCCGCAGCTCGTGAACGCGAACGCGTGGATGGCCGCCATCCTCGAGCTGGCCACGATCGTCGGGCCCGCCGTCGGCGGCTTCCTGATCGCCGGCACCGAGGGCGTGCTCGTCGCGTACCTGTTCGCGGCCGCGAGCCAGGCCGTGTTCGTCGCGTGCCTGACGTTCGTCCCGCTGCGACCGCCGCCGGCGACGTCGTCCGCGCGCGGCCTGTCGCACCTGTTCGCGGGCTTCGGGTTCGTGCGCCGCACGCCCGTGTTCCTCGCCGCCATCACCCTCGACCTTTTCGGCGTGCTCCTCGGCGGCGCCGTCGCGCTCCTGCCCGTGTTCGCCGAGGACCTCCTCCGGGTGGGCGCGCGGGGCCTCGGATGGCTGCGCGCGGCCCCCGCGGTGGGAGCCCTGGGCATGGCCCTCGCGATCACGCGGATGCGCCCCTGGAGACGCCCGGGGCGCGCGCTGCTCGTCGCGGTGACCGGGTTCGGGCTCGCGACCGTGGGGTTCGGCCTCTCGAGCCACCTGGCCCTCAGCCTGCTCTGCCTGGCGCTCACGGGCGTCTTCGACACGGTCAGCGTCGTGATCCGCGTCACGCTCGGGCAGGTGCTCACGCCCGACGCGCTCCGCGGCCGCGTGGCGGCGCTCACCTACGTCTTCATCGGCCTCTCCAACGAGCTCGGCGCCTTCGAGAGCGGGGCCGTCGCCTCCCTCGTGGGCACCCGGGCGTCGGTCGTCCTGGGAGGGTTCGGGACCGTCGCCGTCGTCGCGGTCGTCGCGTACGTGTGGCCGCAGCTCGCGCGCATCGGCCCCCTCGACACGCTGCGCGCGTCCGCGCCGGACGGGGGCCCGTCCCCGTCCACCGGGCCGTCCGACGTCCACTAGGGTCGGGCCGAGCCCGACCCCTTCCGGCGGGACACGCCCCGCCTACGCGCGCTTCGCCGCGCCCTTCCCGGCGGGCTTGCCGCCCGCGCTGCGCATCGACGGCCGCGTGGTCGCCACGGGGGAGCCCTTCGGGCGTCCCGCGTGCCCACCCGACGACTTGGTGCCGCCGGACCGACCCGCGCTCCCGAGACCCTGCGCCTCGCGGCCGGACGCGGCCGCGCGGCGGGCGTCCTTCACGTGGCCGTGGTCCTTCTTCTTCGCCTTCGACGCGTACGGCTTCGCTCCGCGTGCCTTGCCCGTGGCCATGGTCGTGCTCCCGAGGGGACGCACGGGGATGTCCCGTGTGCGTTCCTTGTACGCGCCCCGGCGGCCGAGGGTCACCTCCGACCGGGAGTCGCCCGCGTCCGCGCCGGTCCCGACCTCCCTTGACCCCGCGGACCGGTCGGCGCGAGAATTCCGGCAGGAGACTTCGCATGGCCAGGCACCGCGCCGGTCGCCCGTGTCGGGCCGTCCTCGTCGTCCTGGCGCTCTGCGGGCCGGCCGCGGACCTGCGCGCAGGTCCTCCCGAGGGGCCCGCGCCCCGCCCCGCGCCGCCGCCCGCGCG
>CAZJJQ010000350.1:0-4874 GCA_964546345.1 uncultured Planctomycetales bacterium | reverse complement strand
GCCGTTCGCGGAAGGCCGTGGCGGCGGTGGCGGCGGCTTCGGCGGCGGCGGCATGGGTGGCGGCTTCGGCGGCGGCGGCTTCGGCGGCATGGGCGGCGGGTTCGGCGGCCCCGGCGGCTTCGGCGGCAAGTTCGGCGGCGGCTTCGGTGGCCTCGGTGGCCTCGGTGGCCTCATCGGGATGAAGGGCGGCAAGAACAAGGGCGCGCAGGGCGAGCAGGCCCTCGCCGAGCTCGAAGACCGCCAGAACCTGATCAAGGATCGCCGCAGCCGGCTCGCCGACAACGATCGCGTCAACAACCAGGAGGCGCGCCTCGCGGCGCTCCGTCTCGCCGCGGCCTCCGACCGCGTCGGAGACGACGTTCGCTAGACGCCGCCTCCCGCCCTCGTCGCGGGGGATCTCCCCCTCGAGCGGGCGCGAGCGTGCCTGCGTCGGCCCGGGAGGCCGTGAGGAGTCGCGAAGTTCCTTACGGCCTCTCGCGTTCGCGCGTCGGGCGTGGGCCCGTGCGGGCTTCGGTCGCCGAGGTGCCCGGCACCCGTCGAGGAGACTTCGATGCGCCCTGCTCCGTGGCTGTCGGTCGCCCTGCTCTGCGCCTCCCTTTCCGCGTCGCCGCGCGGATTCGCCGAGGACGAGCCCGGCATGGACTCGGCGCCGACCGCGCCTGCTCCCGCACCCGCGGCGGCCGCCAGCGACCCCGCGGCCGCGCGGGCCCACTTCGAGCGGGCCGAGGTCTTCCGCGAGGAGGGCAAGTGGACCGAGGCGGCCAAGGAGTACGGGGCGGCGCTCGACGCGGACGAGTCCGACTTCCTCACCCACGTCCGCTACCAGGAGGCGGTCCTCGAGGTCGGCCAGGGCTCCAACCTGCCGGGTGAGTACGACGCGCTGCTCAAGGACCACCCCGAGCAGGCGATGAGGCTGCACCGCCTCCGCGTGGACGCGCCCGCCCTGCGCGTGGATGCCCTCTCCGCGATGCTCAAGGCGGCCCCCGGGGATCCGTGGGTGCTCCTCGAGCTCGGCCGCGCGCAGCTCATGATGCGGGACCTGCCCGGCGCGAAACGCTCGCTCGAGGCGGCCTGGGCCCAGAAGCCCGATGCCGCCGACGTGCTCTGGCTCTCGACGGAGGCGATGCGCCGCGGGAACGACCTCGCCGGAGCCCGCTCCCGGCTCGAAGGGGTGGTGAAGCAGCATCCGGACGCCTACGAGGCGGTCCTGCGCATCGCGCGCCTCGACCTCCTCGAGGGGAAGCACGAGGCCGCGATGAAGCGCGCCGAGACCGTGCTCGGCATGCGGCCCACCTACCTCGCGGCGTTCCTGCTGCGCTCCGAGGCGGCCTCAAGGCTGGGCAAGGTCGAAGACGCGCGCGCCTCCATCGACGCCGCGCTCAAGATCCAGCCGGACGACCCGGACGCCCTGCTCGCCTCCGCCGACCTGCTCGCGAAGGGCGGCAGCGACGAGGGGCTCCGGAAGGCCGTGGACGTCTACAAGAAGGCGCTCACGGTGAAGGGGGTCGCGCAGTTCCGGGCCTACTACGGCCTCGCCTGGGCGCAGGAGCGGCTCAACCTCCTGCCCGACGCCGCGACCTCCTACCGCGAGGCGAGCCTGCTCGCGCCGAGCGACGCCGGGGTCGTGAACAGCATCGGCGTCGTCCTGCTCCGCCAGAAGCGCTTCCAGGACGCGATCGTGCAGTTCAAGAAGGCCATCGACCTCGACCCCACGGCTCCGGAGGCCTACGCCAACCTCGGGGCCGTGTCCGACGAGCAGGCCGACTGGAACGAGGCGATCAAGTGGTACCAGAAGGTGCTCGCGCTGAAGGGCCAGGACCGCAACATCCGTGCGCTCCTCAACTGCGCGTTCGACTACGAGGCGCTGACCACCTACAAGAAGGCCGAGGAGCTGCTCCGGCGGGCCAAGGCCGCCCGCCCCGACGACCCCGAGATCACCACGTTCCTCGCCGACAACCTCAGCTTCCAGAAGAAGTGGAAGGAGGCCATCCGCGTCTACCAGGAAGCCGTCAAGCTCGACGAGAAGAACCGGTTCGCCTGGCGCGGCCTCGGCATCGCCCTCGCCCAGGATGGCAAGGAGGACGACGCGATCGAGGCGCTCGAGAAGGCGAAGGCCCTCAAGGGCGACGACACGACCACGCTGGTGGTCCTCGGGGGCCTCTACCTCGGCAAGGAGGACCTCGAGAAGGCGCTCGCGAGCTTCGAGGCGTACGTGAAGGCGGGGGGGAACAACCCGGACATCCCGGTCCTGATCGACAACATCAAGAAGGAGCTCGAGAACAAGAAGTAGGGGCGGGGAGACCCGCGGCGCGCGCCGTGCTTCCGAAGACGTCGCCTTCGCCCGGTTTCGGGGGGCCAAGCCCCCGGAAGCCCGCTCGGCGCGTGGACCCTGCGGGCCCGGGCATCGCGGCTGTGATCTTCGACTCCTTGACGGCCTCTCTGCGCCCGACGGGCACCCGGACGGCCCCGGGACGGAGCCGCCGAAGGAAACGGGGCGAACCGCCCTCGGACGGTTACGCTCGTCCCGCGATGGACGACCCGCGGGCGACGGCGGAGCTTCGGCGGCGATACGGCGTCCCCGAGACGGTCCGTCTGCGGCACGACGCCCGCGCGACGCTGGCCTTCGTCGAAGGGGCCGAGGACGCCGCCCGCACCGTGGCGGCCGAGGTGGACCACCTCCCCTTGGCGCCCGGGAGAGGCCGCGGACGCCTCCGGCGGCTGCCCTCGGCGTTCGGACCCCTCGTCGTCCGCGAGTACCGCAAGGGCGGGATGCTGCGCGCGGTGCGCGGGCGGCGCTTCCATGGGCGCCTGCGGCCGCTCGACGAGCTGGCCCTGCACCGGAGGCTCCTCGGCGCCCAGGTGCCGGTGGTGGACGCCGTCGGCGCGGTCGTGCTCCACGGCGCGATCGGCTGGAGGGGCTTCCTGCTCATGCGCGAGGTGGACGTCGCCATCGACCTCGAGGCCCTCCTCTACGACCCGGGCCTCCACACGGGCATCTTCCTCCGCGAGGCGCTGGTCGAGGCCGGGCGTGCCGTTCGGGCGCTGCACGACGCGGGGGTCTCGCACCCCGACCTGCACCCGAAGAACCTCCTCCTCGAGGGACGCACGGGGCGGGTGCTCGTGATCGACCTGGATCGCGCGCGCGCGTACGACGGTCCCCTGCCGGAGGACGCGCGCCTCTCCAACCTGGTCCGCCTCGGCCGCGCCGTCGAGAAACACCGCCTGCGCGGGATGCGCGCGGGCCGCCGTGAGGCCCTGCGGTTCCTGGCGGGATATGCCGGTGGCGCCGACGCGGCCCCGTCATGGCTCGAGCGCGTACGTACCCGTCTCGGCCGTGGGCTGGCGGCCCGCGTCGCGTGGTGGCGGCTCACCGGTCAGGCCGAGCCCCACGCGCCCGCCTCGGCGGGAGGCGCGCGGTGAGGATCACGGCCGCCATCCTCGCCCGCGACGAGCGCGACGACATCGAGGCCTGCGTCCGGAGCGTGGCGTTCTGCGACGAGGTCCTCGTCCTCGACTCCGGCAGCACCGACGGCACCCCCGCGCTCGCGAGCGCCGCCGGCGCCCGGGTGGTCGAGACCGACTGGCCGGGCTACGTGGCGCAGCGCAACCGGGCCGCGTCCCTCGCCTCCCACGACTGGATCCTCTCCATCGACGCGGACGAGCGCGTGGACGACGCCCTGCGCCGCGCCCTCGAGGCGTTGCGGGCGCGGGGCGAGCCCTCGGCGGCCGGATACGAGGTGCGCGTCCACACGTACTGTCTCGGGCGCTGGATCGACCACGGCGGCTGGTGGCCCGAGCGGCACCTGCGGCTGTTCCACCGCGGCCGGGCCCGCTGGGAGGGACGCCACCTCCACGAGCGGCTGGTCGCGGACGGCACCGTCGAGCGCATCGACGAGGGGCAGCTGAGCCACTTCGCCTACCGGTCCATCTCGGAGCACGTCCTGCGGATGGACCGCTACACCGGGCTCGCGGCCCGCGAGAACCGGGAGCGGGGCCGCGGCGCCGGCTGGGGCGCCATGCTCCTGCGACCGCCGTGGAAGTTCTTCCGCCAGTACGTCCTCGAGCGCGGCTTCCTCGACGGGAGAGCCGGCTTCGTGCTCGCCGCGCTCTCCTCCGTGTACGTGTTCCTCAAGTACGCCAAGACCTGGGAGCTGCGGCGTCTCGAGCGGGAGGCCGCCCTCCCCCGGGACCCCGGGCTGCCCGACCCCGGGACGGCATCCCGTGGCTGACCTCGTCGCGTTCCGGGAGGGCGGGGCGCGGGTGGTGACGCTCGCCGTCGCGGAGGCCCCGGTCCGAGCGCACGTCGTGGGGGATCCCGCGGGGCTCGCCTCCCGCGGCGCCGAGATCGGGCGCAACGTCTACCGGTGCACCGCCCGCGTCGAGGTCCCCGGCGTGGGTTCGCTCGTGCTCAAGGTCCACCGACCCCATGGGCTCGCGGACACGCTCCGCGCAGCCGTCCGCCGCAGTCGCGCCGCGGCGGAGTGGGCGGCGGGGCGCTACCTCCACGGGAGCGGGCTGCCCACCCCGGAACCCGTGCTCCTCCTCGAACGACGGCGCGGCCCGTGGCTCGAGCTGGCCGCGAGCGCCTCGCGCTTCCTGCCCGGGCGGCTCACCTTCGAGCCCGCGTGGCAGGCCCAGCCGGCCGGCAAGGCCAGGCTGCTCCTCGAGCGCGTGGCGCGGCTGATCCGGGCGATGCACGACCGGGGCGGGGATCACCGGGACCTCCACAGCGGCAACGTGCTCGTGGGGCACGGGCCGGGCGACCTCTGCACGATCGACGTGGTGGACCTGCACAAGGTCCGGGTCGGTCGGCCCCTCGGAGAGCGGCGCCGCGCCGCCAACCTCGCACAGTGGCTCCACTCGCTCGCGGCGAC
>CAZJJQ010000349.1:0-4884 GCA_964546345.1 uncultured Planctomycetales bacterium | reverse complement strand
GCGCGCCGCGGTTCGCGGCCCCGTCGTCGTCGGCGCCCGCCGCTGACGCTCTCCCACCCCCCGCTTCCCCCCCCGCGCGCGCCGGCGGCGGGGGGCGGGGGGGGGGGGCCCCCCCCCGCGGGCGGGGGGGGGGGGGGGGTCGGGGCGGGGGACCGGGGCCGCGGGCGTCGCCCCGGGCCCCGTGGGCGCGCCGCGGGCGGGAGGAGCGGCGCGTCCGGGTAGCATCGCGCCCCATGATCCGCCCCGCCCCGTTCGCGCGGCTGCCGCTCCTGCTCGGGGTGGTCCACGTACGGCCGCTGCCGGGCGCGCCGCGGTACGGCGGCTCCATGAGCGAGGTCGTCCGGCGCGCGCGGGCCGACGTGTCGGCCTACCGCGCGGCCGGCTTCCACGGGGTGATCGTCGAGAACTTCGGCGACGCCCCCTTCTTCCGCGGCGCGGTGCCGCCCGAGACCGTGGCCGGCCTCGCGACCGTGCTCGCCGAGGTCCGCGAGGCCGCGGGCCCGCTCCTGCGCGGCGCCAACGTGCTCCGCAACGATGCCCGCGCGGCCCTCGCCCTCGCGGCGGCCGCGGAGCTCGACCTCGTGCGCGTGAACGTGCTCGCGGGCGCGACGGTCACGGACCAGGGCCTCCTCCAGTCCGAGGCCGCCCTCGTGCTGCGCGACCGGGCGCGCCTGGCCCCCCGCGTCGCGATCGCGGCGGACGTGCGCGTGAAACACGCGCGCCCCCTGGCCCCGGGCCCGATCGAGGAGGAGGCGCAGGACCTCGTCGAGCGCGCGGGCGCCGACGCGCTGGTCGTGACGGGAGCGCGCACGGGCGTCGCCGCCGCGCTCGGGGACCTCGAGGCCGTGCGGGCCGCCTGCCCCGACACGCCGCTCCTCGTGGGCTCGGGCGCCACGGCCGAGACGGTCGCCTCGCTCCTGACCCGGTGCGACGGCGTGATCGTGGGGACCTCCGTGAAGCGCGGCGGAGCGACCACGGCCCCCGTGGACGCGCGCCGCGCCCGCGCGTTCGTCCGCGCGGCGCGCTGAAGGAAGGGGTCGGCCCGCCGTCCGCGGCGCATCCGGGGCCCAGCCGGGCCGGGGGGTAGGGACCCCCGGAGCCTCCGGGTAGACTCCTCTCCTTCCCGCGTGGAGCCCGTTCCGTGAAGGCACCCTTCCGCAAGATCCTCTGCCCGACCGACCTCTCCCCGATCGGGAACCTCGCGATCCCGACGGCCTATCTGCTCGCGGCCACGGGGGGCACGGTCATCCTCGCCCACGTGGAGGCGCCGCCGGACACCGGCAACCCGCTCTACCCCGACGAGAAGCCGAAGGGCGCCCCGACGCCGCAGCAGATCGAGGCGAAGAAGCAGAGCCTGCGCGCCCAGCTGACGGCCCTCGTGCCCGCCGACGCGAAGGCGCGCGGCGTGACGACGCAGGTCGAGATCCTCACGGGCGAGGACGTGCCCCTCACGCTCGAGACCGCCGCGAAGGCGGCGAAGGCCGACGTGATCGTGCTCGGGACCCACGGACGCGTGGGCCTCGCGCGCATCGTGCACGGCGAGTCGCTCGCCAACCGGCTCGTGCACCGCTCCGACCTCGACGTGATCCTGGTCCACTCGGACCGGCCGTAGCCGTACGGAGTAGCGGTACGGAGGCGGCGCAAAAACCTCTACTCTTGCGGGACGTGGCGTTCGATCGGAATGCGGCCCGCCGCAAGAGTAGAGGTTTTTGCGCCGCCTCCGTACCGCTACTTCCCGGGCTTGAGCTCCGCGAGCTTGGCCTCCGCGTCGAGCACGGCCTTGTGCGCGGCCTCGGCCTCGGCCGTAGCCGACGCCGCCGCCTTCGCCAGCTCGACCGGCCACATCGAGGCCCCGGGCCCCCAGACCTCCTCGAGGGTGCGGAACGCCCGCTTCACCCCGTCGCCCGCGAAGTGCAGGCCCTTCCAGTCGGCGAGCCCGTGTCCCTCGCGACCGAAGGGATCGGCGCGCAGCCACGCGAGCACCTGCTCGGCGGCCTTCGCGCGCGCCGGCGACGCGGCGGCGAACGTGACGAGGGCCGCGTCGTACGCCCGGACCTGCTCGAGCGTCGGCTTCGCGGGGTCGGGGATCAGCTTCTTCTCGTCCACGAGGCGCTGCGCCTCCGCGAGGAGCTCGCGCAGGCCGGCCATGTGCTCGGCGGCCAGCGCGGCGTTGGGATTCTCCCGCTTCCAGTCCTCGAGCGAGGAGAGCGCCGCGTACTGCTTCTCGAGCGCGGCGGCGCGGCGTGCGGTGGCGGCGGAGAGCACGACCTGCGCCTGCTCGAGCGGCGAGGCGGGCGCCCCGTCCGGGGTCATCCCGACCTCCCCTCCCATGGCGGCGGGCGACGGGGGCGGGGCCTCGGGTGCCATGGAGCCGTCGGGCGGCGCGGGCACGGGGGGCGTCCCGCCGGCCTCGGGGACCGACGGCGCGGGGATCCCGGGCGTGCGGCCGGCCTCCGTCCCTCCCGACGGCGTCTTCGCCGCACCGTCGTCCCCGTCCCCGCGCAGGAACCACCACGCGCCGATGCCCGCGGCGGCCAGCAGCAGGGCCACGACGATGCCCTTCCCCGACGACGCGGTCGCCGGCGGCGGAGCGTCCGGCGGCGGAGCGGTGATGGGGGCGCGCCGCGTGTTGGTCGCGGTGAGCTTCGTCTCCTTCTCGCACTCGGGGCAGTGGAAGCGTTCCCCGAGATGCGACGCGGACAGGCTCGAGATCGCACCGCACCAGGGGCAGTCGAAGGTGCGGTCGCCCGACAGGTGCGGGGCGTCCGGCGGCGCCTCCGTCGGCTTGCGGCTCGACGTGTTCTTCTCGGTGAGCTTCGTCGCCTTCCGGCACTCCGGACAGGAGAAGTGCTCGCCCAGGTGATCGGCCGGGACCGGGCTGATGGCCCCGCACCACGGGCAGTCGAACGTTCGCTGGGGCGTGGTAGACACCGGGCACCTCGAGCGCGGAGGCCCCCTCCTCGCCGAGGCGGGCGCCGCGCTCGAAGTCTACGCCGGTTCACCCCGACGGCGCCACCGCCCGGGCGTCCTCGGCCCTACCGCCCGGCGGGCGGCTTCTCCGCGGAGGGCGCGGACGGGGCGCTCGGAGAGGGCGCCGAGGGCGGGGGCTCGGCCCCCGTCCCCATGGCGGGCCCCTCGGGAGAGGTGGGGGGCGCGGGGGGAGGAGCCCCCTCCATGCCCGGTGCGGGCGCCGCGGCGTCCATGCCGGCGGGCTCCCCCATCGCGGGCGCGTCGCCCATCGCCGCATCCCCCATCGCCGCGTCGCCCATGGCGGGGGCGTCGTCCATGCCGGGGGCGGCCGGGGGCGCCGGCGGCTCGGGCTTCTTCTCGAGCCAGTTCGTCGGATCCGCGCGGAAGTCGGTCAGCTGGTAGTCGTCGATCGTGAAGATGAAGGCGTCGTCCGGGCCGCCGGTGCCCTTGCGCCGGGCGTACCACTGCGACTTGCCCTCGACCTTCTTGCCCACGAGCAGGGCCGACTCGGGCCCCGGCCGGCCGTCCGGGCCCTTCTTGCCGGCGGAGCGGAGGATCAGCTCGGGCTTGTCGAAGCCGTACTTGGCGCCCGTCTGCGCCTCCACCTGCGCGCCGCTGGTGCCGCCGTCCACGATGCCGCCGAACGAGAGCCCCACCCAGCGCTGGACCACGCTCATCGCCGAGTCCTTGAGCAGCGCCCCCTGCAGGGGCAGCTCGAGGGCCCAGGGATCGTCGGTGTCCTTCTCGCCCTTGGTGCCCCGCGTCATCACGATGGAGCGCTCCGGCTCCCGCTGCTGGATCGACAGCTGCCCGACGTCGGCGGTCGTCAGCGCCGGCCAGATCCGCGCGTCGGCCCAGCCGATGGCCTCGGGCCTCGCGCTCCAGGTGTCGAGCTCCGCGACGATGTGGACGGCGGCGCCCTTCCCCTCGGCGCCGTCGATGCGCACGAACGAGGTCGAGTAGGTGCCGTCGGCGCCCCCCTTGCCGATGCCGAACGACGCGAGCGTCGCGCCGCCCTCGGCGAGGAGCTTCACCTCCGTGAAGCCCTCCGGGCCCGCGAAGCCCGCGAACTTCGCCGGGTTCGTGGTGGAGACGCCCTTCGACTTCGCCGAGCCGAGGCCCTTCAGGAAGCCCTCGACCTTCGACGTGTCGGCCGGGTAGTCGAACGCGCTCGCGATGGTCCACTGGGTCGCCGAGCGACGCTCGAGCTTCACGGCGTCCGTCTTCGGCTTGCCGTCCTCGGTGCCCGTGCGCGAGATCTGCACGGTCTTCACCTTCGCGACCTCGAAGGCGGGGAGGGCGGCGGGGAGGCGCTCGCTCGAGGTGGTGGCGACGGTCCGGCTCCCGCCGAGGGCCATCACGCCGATCGAGACGACGGCCGCGGCGCCGAAGGCGACGCAGCGCACGACGAGGCTTCGGGCTCGGTCCATGGATCAGCTCCGATGCTTGCGCACGAAGTAGACGAGCAGGCCCGCGATCAGCACCAGCACGGGCGCGCCGACGAAGTTGACGAGACGGATCTGGTTGGCCGTCGCCTCCCCGAGCTCGGTGAACTTGCGCGTGCCCGTGCCCCGCGTGCGCAGGGCCATCAGGTCGTCGCCGCCCGACAGCATGCCGACCAGGTTCGTCACGAGGAGGAGGCCCCCGTTGCCGTTGATCTGGGTCACGCCGCCGCTGCGGTCCTTGCGGGTCCCGCTGAACACGTCGCTGACGAGCTCGGCGTCCGAGAGCACGACGAGCGAGCCTCGGCCCTCGTCGAGCCGCTTCGGCCCCGTGGCGGCCGGGGCGGCCGGCGCGCCCGGGACGCCAGGGACGGCCGGACCACCCGCGGCGGGTCCGGTCGCGCCGGGCTCGCCTTCGGGGCCCTTCGGGCCGCTGGGCACAGGCGCCACACCAACCTTGTCGCCCAGGCTC